>JADZBS010000066.1 GCA_020851975.1 Gammaproteobacteria bacterium
ATTTCCCGCAGCGCAACCGGCGGCCAGACCCATACCGACCCATCGGCCACGGTTGCCGTGGGTCGCCGGCTTTGCGGCGGGGGGCTACACTGCCGGCACCATGGGGTTTGAACGTCCTATACCCCGGCACCTCGCCCGCAGCCTCGGCCCGGCGGGCGAGATCGAGCGCCTGGTGCATGAAGTCCTCGTCGGTGCTCATCGGCGTGTTCCGCCCGGACCGCGCCGGTGCGGCTCATGCCTGGTCAACAGCATCGACCGGACTACCGCCGGGCCGTGAAGTCGGTCACCACCACCGCATTGGCGGGTACGGGGGTTTCCGGGATGCCCCGGTAGTTGTCCGGACCGAGTTTCAGGGACGACAGATCCATGACGTGCGAATACAGCGCACGCTCCTTGCCCGCAGCGCGCACGAACACCATCTTGCTGCTGTCGTTCGAGAACGACTTCATGCCGTCGAACCCGGCGTTGTAGGTGAGTCGCAGCGGCCTGTCGCCGCCGAGATCGCCGAGGAACAGCTCGTGGTTGTTGCCGTCGATGATGCGCGTGAAGACATAGTGACGCCCGTCGGCCGCCGGCCCCGGTCCCCAGTACATGTCGCGGTCGAAGGTGCGCTGCTTCAGCCCGGTGCCGTCGGCCTTGATGGTGAACACGGTCATCGGCGTCGGGTTGATCTTGCCGTAGTCGCTCTGGCGCCAGGCCTGGAAGATGATCGTGTCGTTGTCCTGGAGGTAGAACGGCGCGCCCGGCTGCCAGTCACCGGTGAACGTCACCTGCTGCTCGTCGCGGCCGTCCACCCGCATGCGCCACAGGTCGGCCTTGCCGTTGATCTGCCGCATCCAGACGATCCACTCGCCATTGGGCGAGACCGTGACCTCGGCGTCATACCACTGGTTCTTCGTGAGCCGGACGACGTCCTTGCCGTACAGGTCGGACGTGTACAGTTCTGCGCCTGGCGGGTAATTGCCCGGGTCGGACCAGTTGCCGAGCGGCATGTCCATGTTGTCGCGCGTCGAGGTCCAGATGACCCGCTTCTGGTCCGGGAAGAAGAACGAGCAGGCATCCTGCCCGCGGTCGTTGATCCGCCGCAGCGTGTTGCCATCCTCGGTGAAGATGTAGGTCAGCGCACTGCCGATACGCTTGTCGCCCGACTGCTGGGCATCCGGGTCACGCACCTGGGCGATGAGGTGACGGCCGTCCGGCGCATAGTAGGCCTCCGCCGCCGGCGGGATTCTCGGGATCCGGAAGACGGGCAGCTCCTGGATGTTGTCGATCTGCGGCGCGGCCGGGCTTGCCCCGGAGACGGCGTCGGTCTGCGCGGGAACTGCCGTCATCGACAGCAGCAAGATCAGGGCAATGGCGGAGCGGAATAGCGGGCGCGGGTCGTGCATGTCGGGCTCCTGTTGGCTGGACATTCCGCGATGAAATCGGAAATCCGGTGACAGTTCACTCAATTCTCTGCCTGGAATTCAGTGAACTGTCCCCCTATCTCCATCCCCCATCTCAGTTGCCCGGGCGCGCGGGCTGCGCCGGCGCCGTGAACCACTGCTCCTTCGCCACGATCTTCGGCTGCTCCGGGTCGCCCTCGTAAGCCGGCGTCATGATCTGCACGCCGAACTCGTTGAACACATCGAGGATGTTCTGGTGCAGGGCCGAATAGGCGGCGGGCAGTGCCTCGGCCACTTCCTTGTGCACGTTGAGCTGGTAGGCAACGGCGAAATCGCCAAGCTGGCGCTGCCAGACGAATGGCGCGGGATCGGTCATCAGGCCCGGCGTGCGCCGCGCCGCTTCGAGCAGCATGGCGTGCACCTGGCGCCACGGCACCTCGTAGCCGATGCCGACCTCGGTCTGCAGGATAAGTCCCTTTTCCCGCGCCAGCGCGCTGTAGTTCGTGACGCTCGAACTCATGATGGTCGCATTCGGTATCGTGACTTCTTCGTTGCGAATCGTGCGCACCCGCGTCGTCAACAGCCGCACCTGCGTGACCTGCCCCATCACGTCGCCCACCTTGATGAGATCACCGACCCGGAACACGCGCCCGAAGGTGGTCAGGTAGCCGGCGATGAGGTTGGCCACCGAAGACGAGGCACCGAGCGACAGCAGCAGCCCGGCGAACACGGACAACCCCTTCAACGCCTCCGACCCGGAGCCCGGCAAATAGGGGTAGGCCATGACGAGAGCCACTGCGAGCACGACGGTGCGCACGATCTTGTAGCTCGGCAACGCCCACTCGCGCTCGAAATGCTGCAAGCGTACGCGACCCTGCTCCACGGCATCGAAATACAGGCGCAGCATGCGGATGCCGAAGCGGGTGACGATCGCCAGGACCACCAGGAACAGCAGATTGGGGATGAATTCAGCGATGCCAAGCGCGATCGTCGCGAGCGGGTCGAGGATCAGCTGCGCCAGGTCATCGCTGAGCCAGCGGGTCCAGGGGAACTGACCAAGAACGACGTCAAACCAGATCACGCCGATCGCGACGAAAATCACGATCCGCGCGGCGCGCACCGAGCCCTGCATCGCCCGAAGCATCGGCGCGACGCGCATGGCATCGCCAAGCTTCGCCGACAGCGACTCGATGCGTGCCGCGTACCGGCGCTCCAGCAGCGCATCAAGGCGCCGGAGCAGCCAGCCGAACAGCAGGCTGGCGCCGGCGGCAATCGCGGTGCCCAGCACGGCGAGTCCTGCGCTGGCGAGCACGCGCTCAGGCGTGCGCTCCGCGCGATAACGATCGATGGACTCGGCAATCTGGCGGCGGTGGAACTCGGCGAGAACCTGCGGCGTCATGGCCTCGATTCGTGCGTCCGCCTCCGTCACAAAGAGCAGCAGATGGCTGCCGGCACGGATGCTGAGCCCGACGGGCTCCGTGACCACGGTCAGTGCAGCTGCGTCGACCGCGGGATCTTCGGCGGCATCGGCAATGCGCTGCACGATGGAGGCCGCCCGTACCTGCGCCGGGCGCGACGTGGTCCCGCGAACGATGAACAGCGTGCGCCCGTCGAGGCGTACCGGTGCGGTTTCCACCTCGAATTCGGCCGTGTCGGTGCCGCCTTCGGCCCCCGTGCCGGCCAAGGGCAGGCCGCCGAGCAGCACCCCGAGCACACCGGCACCCAGCAGCCGCCACGTTCTCGCCATCGGATCTCCGCCGGCAGCTGCGGCAATCAGAGCCAGGATCACCCGCCCTTCAGGATCTTTTCCCGCTGCTTCTCATACTCCTTCTCGGTAATCACGCCGGCATCGAAGGCTTTCTTCAAGTCCATCAATTGCTGGCCGGTCGTGGTGGCATCGCTCTTTACCGTCGCTCCGCCGCCGCCGCAAGCCGCCGCGCCGAGCAGAACCAGCAATGCCGTCGAAATCATCCCGACTGTCTTCTTCATTCGCACTCTCCGTTGTCGTAGCCGTTCAATACTTGACCATGTACTTCTTCGCCTCCAGGCACACGCTGAAGGCCTTCTTGAAATTCTCGAGCTGCGCCTGGCTGGTCTGTCGTGCCTGTGCCGCCTGTGCCTCGACCTGGGCGGTGGCCGCCTTGTCCTTCTGCCGGCTCTTGGCCAGGCCGCCGAGCAGGCCCACGCTGGCACCAATCGCTGCGCCCTTGCCCCACTCGTCATCCGCAATCCCGCCAATCAGGGCACCGGCGGCAGCACCACCGAGCATCCCTTTGCCGGCAGTGCCCTTGCCGGCATCACCGGCCTGCTTCTTGGCAGCCTCGGTCTGCTGCGCCTGCTGAGCGGATTGCTTCTGCAGCTCGAAGGGGTCGGAGCCCGAGTTGCTGACCGCCCACTGGTAACACTCGCCCTCGTCTTTTGCCTGCTGGTCGGCAGCCTGACCTGCATTCGGAAAGACGTACACGTTCATCGTGGCGGCCAGCGATTTCTGGCCCGATGCCGGCGCAACGGTGGTCTGCGCCCACGCGGCAGCGGAGAACGCCGCTGTAATGCAAACTGAAGCCAGGATTCGTCGTTTCATGGTGTTCGATTCCGGTTGGTCAACGCATCGGCGTGCACGCCGCGAACACCACGACGCCGCGCGACTCGGCAGCCGAGGCAAACGCGGCCTGGCCCGAAGCCTCGTCGATCACCAGGCTGAAGGCGCGACCCGATTCATAGCCCTGCAGCACGATCTGTCCGTCACCACGGCTCACCGTCTGGACCAGCGTCCTGCGGTCTTCGCCGCTGGCCGGCGTGGTGCTGAGCTCCTTGCCCTTGACGCTCACCTGCACGAACTGCGGAATATTGAGCTCGCCCGGTGGCAGACTCTCGCAGTTACCGGCAGCCGTGCAGGCTGTCGCCCGCAGGGTGCTGCACAACAACCGGTCGGCGCCCGTCAGGTCGTCCGCCACCGCGGAGCCCGCGACCGCCGCTGCCACGAGCAACGGAGCCAGTAATTTCATCGTCCGCTCCCCCGCCCGCCGCTACGGCCTGGCTGCCTCGGCCGCTTCACGGGCCTGCGGATCCAGGCAATCGATCTGCTGGCTGGCGGGCACTCGCGCGTTGTCGAGCCGGCAGCGCAGACGCGAGCCGAAGTCCTTCATTTGCGCGTCGAGCTGGTCGAAGTCCATGCGGACCGGCTTCTCGCCGCCGCCGCGTTCGGCCACGAGTGCCGCCAGCATCTCGTTGCTCTGGCTGTCGGTCAGCTCGGCCTGGATGACCATGTTCATGACGTCGTACTTGTCCATCATGTCCTTCAGTGCGTCGGTCCCCGCCTTGACGACCAAGCCAATGGGGGTGTAGGCGAGCACGCCGCGCTTCTTCTTCTTGAGTTGCAGGTCAGTCAAGGCGAGGCGCACATAGATGACGCCCGGCCCCGGCGCCTGCACGACGTTGTAGCCGCCGGCGCTCAGCCGCGCGCTGAGCCCCTCGCGCATCATGCCGGCGATCGCCGCGAGGTCTTCCGGTTTGGCTCCCTTGTAGTCCGACTCCGGGCTGATCAGGATCTCCGGCTGGTCCACCATCACGCCGTCGTACTTCGCAAGGCGTTCGAGTACACCAGGAGCCATGTACATGCGATCCGTGCCCTTGTCGGTGGCCTTCGCCTGCAGCTTGGTGTAGTCAGTAAGGAAATTCTTGTCGAAATTGCCATTCGCGGCCGTGGCCAGCATCGGCAGCAAGCCCAGCCAAGCGACTGCGGATAGCCGAAACAGATCATTGTTCATGGTGGACACACCTGCGCGTGAAACGCCCGATGGCAGCTC
>JADZBS010000067.1 GCA_020851975.1 Gammaproteobacteria bacterium
CCGCGCGGCTGGCACCTGCCGGAGAAGCACGTGCTCGCCGGCGGCGTGCCCGTGTCGGCTTCGCTGTTCGATTTCGCGGTGTTCCTGGCCCAGAACCACGGCGAACTGGCGCGCCGCGGCACGGGTCCGTACTTCTACCTGCCGAAGCTGGAGAGCCACCTCGAGGCACGCCTGTGGAACGACGTGTTCCTCGCTGCGCAGGAATATCTCGGCATGCCGCGCGGCACGATCCGCGCCACCGTGTTGATCGAGACCATCCTCGCGGCCTTCGAGATGGACGAGATCCTCTGGGAGCTGCGCGAGCACTGTGCGGGGCTGAACTGCGGCCGATGGGACTACATCTTCAGCTTCATCAAGAAGTTCCGGAACCGCTCCGACTTCCTGCTGCCGGACCGCGGCACCGTCACCATGGACCGGCCTTTCCTGAAGTCCTACGTCGACCTGCTGATCCGCACCTGTCACCGCCGCGGCGCGCACGCCATGGGCGGCATGGCCGCCCAGATCCCGATCCGGGGCGACGAGGCCGCGAACGCGGCGGCGATGGCCAAGGTGCGCGCCGACAAGGCGCGCGAAGCGGCCGCCGGGCACGACGGCACCTGGATCGCGCACCCGGGACTGGCCGGCGTGGCGCTCGAGGCATTCGATGCCGTGATGCCCGGGCCGAACCAGGTCCATCGCCTGCGTGAAGATGTCGTCGTCACCGCAGCCGACCTGCTGGACGTGCCGCGCGGGGCAATCACGGATGCCGGCCTGCGCCACAACATCCGGGTCGGCGTGCAGTACGTCGAGGCCTGGCTCGGCGGGCTCGGCTGCGTGCCGCTCTACCATCTCATGGAGGATGCGGCGACCGCCGAGATCTCGCGCGCCCAGCTCTGGCAATGGATCCGCCACGGTGCGCGCACGGAGGACGGCGCGCCGGTCACGGCCGCACGCTTCGACCGTGCGCTCGCCGAGGAACTCGCCGTCGTCGAGCGCGAAGTCGGTGCGGCGCGCTTCGCCGCCGGGCACTTCGCGGCAGCCGCGCGCCTCTTCGGCGACATGATCAAGAAGGCCGAATTCGACGAGTTCCTGACCCTGCCAGCCTACGAATACCTGCCTTGAGGACGATGCCATGAACAAGCAGATGCAGATGGATGCCGAACAGCTTCGCCGCGAATGGACCGGGAGTCCGCGCTGGACGGGCGTCACGCGCGCCTATTCGGCCGACGACGTCGTGCGGCTGCGCGGTTCGGTGCGCATCGAGTACAGCCTGGCGCGGCAGGGCGCGGAGAAGTTCTGGCGCCTGCTGCAGGCCGAGAGCGCCGTCACCGGCCTGGGGGCGGTGACGGGCAACCAGGCCATCGAGGAAGTGCAGGCGGGCCTGAAAGCCATCTACTGCTCCGGCTGGCAGGTCGCCGGCGACGGCAACAGTGCCGGGGAGATGTATCCCGACCAGAGCCTGTATCCGGTCGACTCGGTGCCGAAGATGGTCGAGCGCATCAACAACGCGCTGCTGCGTACCGACCAGATCCACCACATGAACGACGACCATCGCATCGACTGGATGGCGCCGATCGTCGCCGATGCCGAGGCCGGTTTCGGCGGCAACCTGAACGCCTTCGAGCTGACCAAGGCGCTGATCCGGGCCGGGGCGGCCGCGGTGCACTTCGAGGACCAGCTCTCCTCGGCGAAGAAGTGCGGCCACCTCGGCGGCAAGGTGCTGGTGCCGACCCAGGATGCCATCAACAAGCTCGTGGCGGCCCGCCTTGCCGCCGACGTGCTCGGCGTCCCGACCGTGCTCATCGCCCGCACGGATGCCGACGCCGCCGACCTGCTGCAATCGGACTACGACGCCCGCGATGCGGCCTTCCTTACCGGTGAGCGCACTCCGGACGGGTTCTTCCGCGCCCGCGCCGGGATCGAGCAGGCCATCGACCGCGGCCTGTCGTACGCACCGTATGCCGACCTGATCTGGTGCGAGACCTCGAAGCCCGATCTCGCGCAGGCCGAGCGTTTTGCGCGGGGCATTCACGCGAAGTTTCCGGGCAAGCTGCTCGCCTACAACTGCTCGCCCTCGTTCAACTGGAAGGCGAACCTCGAGCCGGAGCGGCTGCGCGACTTCCGCGAGCGGCTCGCGGCGATGGGCTACCGCTTCCAGTTCATCACGCTGGCCGGCTGGCACGCGCTGAACCTGTCCATGTTCGAGCTGGCGCGCGCCTACCGCCAGGACGGCATGTACGCCTACTCAGAGATGCAGCAGCGTGAGTTCGCCAACGAAGCGCACGGCTTTCGCGCCACCAAGCACCAGGCCTTCGTCGGGACGGGCTACTTCGACGCCGTGCAGACAGCGATCAGCGCCGGTCAGGTTTCCACCACCGCGATGGCGGGCAGCACCGAAGCCGCGCAGTTTCTCAGTGCCGCCGGCCACTGAGCGCGATGGGGACAGATCACTTTCCGATCAGGGGCTGTGATGGACGGGTCCAGCGAAAAAAGTAGACTGTCCCCGGGCGACATGGTCGCCGGCGCCATCTTCGCGGCATTCGAGGATTACAACCGGGAGTTCAGCGTCATCACGCGCCGGGCCCGGCGGCGTTTCGAAGAGCGCGAGTGGAAGCTCGGCGCACGCGATGCGGTGGAGCGCATCGAGTTGTACGACCGGCGGGTCGAGAAGTGCCTGGCCGGGCTCGTCGGGCGCATGGGCCGGTCGATTGCCGATGAGCCGACATGGACGGCTGTGCGGCAGGCCTACGCAGGGCTGATCGTCGACTGTCCGGATCGCGAGTTCTACAAGACGTTCTTCAACTCGCTCACCCGCCAGGTGTTCGGGACCGTGGGTGTCAACGATGCCGTGGAGTTCGTCGCGGTGGATCTCGAACCCACGCTGGATGCCGGGGTGCCGCCTTGTCGGGCCTTCGACACGTCGAGCGGGCTGACCACCGCTCTCGTCGACCTGCTGGCGAGCCAGCCCTGGGGAGGCCTGATCCGGGACCCGGCTGCGGCGGCAGCAGGCATCATGCGCGAGATCGACGGCCTGCTCGCAGCCCGTGGTCTCGATGCCGCGGTGTGCGAACTCGAGATGCTCGAGCCGGTTTTCTATCGCTCGACCCGTGCCTTCCTGGTCGGCCGCATGAGCGGGGCGGGCTGGTCGCTGCCACTCGTCGTGGCGCTCAAGCACGAGGATGCCGGCGTCACGGTCGACGCCGTGATGATGTCCGACTACGAGGTACGGCCGCTGTTCGGCTTCTCGCGCTCCTACTTCCACGTCGACCTCGCGTCGGTCGGCGCCGCCGTGCGCTTCCTGCGCACCATCATGCCCGGCAAGGCAACCGACGAGCTCTACACCGTGCTCGGGCGCGCCAGGCAGGGCAAGACCGAGCGCTATCGCACGCTCATCGGCCACCTGCAGCACTCCGAGGACCTGTTCACCCACGCCGAGGGCGAGCGCGGGATGGTGATGATCGTGTTCACGCTTGCCTCCCTCGACATCGTCTTCAAGGTAATCCGCGACCGCTTCGCCTACCCGAAGACCGCCACGCGTGAGGAGGTCATGGACAAGTACCGGTTCGTGTTCCGCCACGACCGCGTCGGGCGGCTGGTCGACGCCCAGGAGTTCCGCCGCCTGCGTTTCCCGCTGGCGCGCTTCACCCCGGCGCTGCGCGAGGAACTGCTTGCGGCGGCGACACTCGGCTGCCGCGTGGACGGGGATGACCTCATCATCGAGCACTGCTACCTCGAGCGGCGCATGAAGCCCCTCAATGTCCATCTGCGCGAGGCCGACATGGCGGCGGCGCGTCGTGCAATCCGGGACTACGGCCAGGCGATGCGCGACCTGGCATTGTCGAACGTCTTTCCGGGCGACCTGCTCCTCAAGAACTTCGGCGTGTCGCGCCACGGCCGGGTGATCTTCTACGACTACGACGAGCTGTGCCTGGTCACGGAATGCAACTTCCGCGACCTGCCCGCGCCACGCGACGAGGAGGACGAGGTGCGTGCCGAGCCCTGGTTCTACGTCGGGCCGAACGATGTGTTCCCGGCGCAGTGGCTCGACTTCCTCGGCCTGCGCAATGAGCTGCGCGAGGAGTTCCTGCAGCACCATGCCGAGATCCTGACGGCCGATTACTGGCGCGGCCTGAAGCGCTCCCACGAGGCCGAGCAGCACCTCGAGGTGCTGCCCTACACGACACGGCGCGCGCCGGCGCTGGCCTGACGGCCCTCACCGCCAGCGGTCCGCCCCGGCCATGATCGCCGCGGCGACCGCCGCCGGCTGCTCCTCGTGCACGTAGTGCCCGGCCTCCGGCACCTCGATCAGCACCGCTCCCGGAATCAGGTCGCGCACGGCGGCGGCTTCACCGGGCTGCTTGCTGCGGTCCTGCAGGCCCCAGATGACCAGTGTCGGCACGCGCACGCGTCGCGCGGCGGCCGGCTCCTCGCCGGTGCGGTACTGGCCCATGAGCGATGTCATGCCGTCCAGGTAATCGGCGCTGCGCGAGGCGAGCTGGATGTCATCCATGACCGCGTCGGTGACGAGGCGCGGGTCGAGATACGAGCGGCGCAGGAAACTCTCGCGCAACTCCCGCGTGCCGAAGACCCGGGCCATGACCCGCGGCAGGGGCCAGACGAAATACTGCGTGATTGCCGGCACGCCGGTGGTGATGATGCCGGGATTCATCAGCACCAGCCCGGCGACGTGCGGGTCGCTTGCTGCGATGCAGGCGGCGAGCGTGCCGCCCATCGAATGCCCGCCGATCACGTAACGCTCCAGGCCGAGTGCAGCGGCAAAACGCGCGATGACGCGCGCCTGCGCTGCGTTGCCATAGTCGTGCCCGGCCGGCTTGGCCGACAGGCCGAAGCCCGGCGCATCCACCGTGATCACGTGGAATCGGCCGGCGAGCCGGGGGGCGAGCAGGCGGAAGGTCTGCAATGAATTCGCGAAGCCGTGCAGCAGCACGACGTCGGGTCGCCCGGCGGCCGGTTCGCCGAAGCTGCGGTAGCGCAGCTCGATGCCCTCGACGGTGACGAAGCGATCGGCGGGGCCCGCCAGTTCGCGTGCGCTGGCGCCAGATGCCGTCGCCGGCCAGTACGCGTAGACCGCAAGCCCGGCCCACAGCAGGGCCAGCAACACGAGCAGGGCGACGAGAATACGCCGCAGCGTGCGCATGAATCGCTCTCGTTCTTGTCGGGCCGGCATCCTAGCACGCGACCAGAACCCGGCTACGCCTGCCCGCGTGCATGCCGTATGCTGTGCCGAGACCCCGGACAGGAGCCCGTGCCCGTGCGATCCGCGACATTGCTTCTCATGCTCACCTGGTTCGCCGCGGGAGCGGCCGCCGGCACATCACCCTACGCCGACTACAGCGGCCGCGAACTCTACGCACGCTTCTGCGCCAGTTGTCACGGCGAGGCCGGTTTTGGCGACGGCCCGGTAGCGCCGGCGCTGAAGGTGCTCGTCCCGGATCTCACGCGCCTGTACCAGCGCAGCGGGGGACAGTTTCCGGATCCCCTCGTGCGCCGCATCATCGACGGCCGGCAGATCTACCCGGCGCACGGCAGCCGTGTGATGCCGGTGTGGGGCCAGGAACTGTGGATCGGGCAGGGTGCGAACGAGGAGGCGGGTGAGGAAGTCGGGCGCATGGTCGATCGCCTGGTCGACTACCTGCGCTCGATCCAGCAGTAGCGTTGCCGCACCTGCGCTGCGGCGGGTTGTCGCGCGGCACGCCAATGCCCGCGCACCCGATTATGATCGCGAGCGTGTCAGGGGCGGCCGCGAGAGCATGACACCATCGAGAAGACAGATCGCGCACGAGCGTCGTCGCCAGGTCCAGGTGCGACAGGCCCTGGCCGCCGGACTGGCGCTGCCGCGCGAAGCCGGGGATGCCCGCACGCGTTTCCTGCTCGCCTGCGCCGACTACCTGCTCTTCGCCATGGAGCGGTTGCACCGCCAGGATCAGGCGCTCGGCGCGCTGCTGCGCCAGCGCCTGCCGGCCGGCGAGCAGGAGGCACGCCGCCTGCTCGATGAAGTCGGCGAACGGCTGGCCATGAGCCGCGAACTGGAGGAGTGGCTTGGCTGGGCCGCTGGCGAGTTGCGTCGCGAGGGTGCGCCAGCGCTCGTGGCGTTCGAGTCTGGCGCGCGCCGGTTTTCCGCTGACTTTCGGGGCGCAGCACCCGCCCATCGCAACCCGCTGTCGGACTGGTCCGACCGGCTGATCGGTGAAGCCGACTGGGCGGTCATCGCCGGTGTCACGGCGCAGAGCACCGCTCGCGAGGCCGAGCTCTATGCCGCCGTTCGCGCTGCTGCACCCACCGGAGCCGACCCCGACGCCTTTGCGCCGGCGCCGCCCGCCACGCCACCGCTTCACGCCAACTGAGGGGATGACGATGAACGCACGACAGTCGATGACTGCCACCCGGATGCTGGTCGCCGCGGCCTGCCTCGTGATCGCTGCGCAGCAGGCCGGCGCCGACCACGCCGAACACACCGACCACGCTGCCATGGATCATGCGCAGCACGATGCGGCGCGCGACGAGCTCGGCCGCAGCCTCCATGACATGAAGCACCAGATGGATCCTGCGCTGATGCAGGAATTGCGCGAGCGCGTACCGCTCTATCACAAGTACTCGGACGCCGAGATCGCCCTGTCCATGGACATGATGGGCCCGGAGTACGCCTGGTACATCAGCCCGCCGCAGTTGCGCGGCAAGCAGGGGGTGCTGATCCTGCTGCACGGCTTCCGCGACCAGGGCGACAAGGTGTTTCGTGACCGGATGCAGCCGATCGGCAACATCTTTCCCACCTCGCTCGGCATCGGCATGGCGATGATGATGTCGAGCCACATCCAGATAGCCCTCGACGACCTGAAGGCAGCCGGTGCGCAGCAGGTGGCGGTGGTGCCCGTGGTGTCGTCGGCATCGAACGAGTTGTACCAGCAGTGGCTCTACATCTTCGGTCACAAGCCCCAGCCGAGATTCGCCACGGTGCCGAAGATCAGGACCGATCTCGAGGTCATCCTGCTGCAGCCGCCCGGCGACAATCCGCTCGTTGCCGAGATCCTGCTCGATCACGCCCTGGAGCAGAGTACCGATCCGAAGCGCGAAGCGGTGATCATTGCCGGCCATGGCCCGACGGAGCCCGGATTCAACGAGCAGGAACTCGCCGCGCTAGCCGGCCTGGCAAGGATCGTGCAGGAAGATGGCGGGTTCGCGAGCGTTCGCGGCATCACGCTGCAGGACGATGCGCCTGCGGAGATCCGCGCCGCCAACGTGCAGAAGCTCCGGTCCATGGTGGAGGAGGAGACCCGCGCCGGTCGCCGCGTCATCGTGGTCACCAACCTGATCGGCGCGCGGACGATCCAGGCGAAGCTGCGCGAGGACCTGAAGGGACTGGAGTTCAGCTTCAACAACAAAGGCATCGTGCAGCACGATAACTTCATGAAGTGGATGAGCGAATCCGTCCGCAAGGCCTTCGAAGACAACGCCCGACCGGAGGCGACGGCGGCGCGATGAGTCACGCGCCACGGCGGATCTCACCGAACGCGGCTCGAGCCGGCTACGCGCGGCTCACCAATGCCTGAAATGAAGAAGCCTCCCGCAAGGGAGGCTTCTTCACGATTCGAACGGGCGTGGTTGCCGTCAGGGATTGACCCAGGTGCCTGCCTGGAAGCCGCAGCCGATCTCAAGGCCCGATGGCTCGCCATCGAAGTAGAGGAGTTTCGTCGCGCCCTTGTCGCAGGTGCCGACGAGGCCCTCGGTCGGACAGGCGCCGGCGGCGTGCACGGCGTCCTTGTTCTCGTCGGTCTTGCCGAGGTCCTCGCACTTCGCGGCGTCGATCGGCATTTCGCAGACCTTGAACGGTCCGGCGAACATGTTCTGCTGGATGTACTTGCAGTGCCCGGCATCCTCGGCCATGGCCGGGCTGGCCATCGCTCCGGCGGCGATCAGGGCGACGGTCAGGAGCCGGCCCTTGAGCTTGGTTGTCATCGAGAGTCCCCCTCGCTGGTTGCGTTGTCGTTGGCCCGCAGCCCGCATCGACGACCTGGTTGTTGCGCACTGGCAACGCACACCGTCTGGCTGCAAGACGGGTTGATCTTCTCACGCCACAGGCTGGAAAAGCCAGCGGGCGATCCGCTGGCTCTTCTGCGGTTCGCCCGTCGCTGCCGGCGTCAGCTCGTGGCCGGCGTGGCGGCTGGCGCTTCGTCCGCGTCGCAACGCGCCGGCAGGGCAGCCGGTCCTCCGGAGACGTCCGGCCGGCTGCTGGTGGCGATGTCGCGGAAGGCCTTCCACACCCCGTCGATGCGCCGCCAGGCCACCACGTACTTGCCGTGGTCGAGGCGATTGCCGCTCGCGTCGTTCGCTTCGTAGGTGCCGGTCTCCACCGCGAGATCGCCGGCCACGTCGACCGACACGATGTCGAGCTTCAGGCCACCGAGCCCGGCGTCGAGTGCACGCCGGTATTGCGCCTCGATCGCATCCGGGCCGGTCACGGCCGCTGCCCCGGCGGGCAGCATCAACGCATCGTCCGCGTAGTGCGCGACGATGGCGCGTGCTTCGCCGCGGCTCACCGCGTCCATCGTCACCTGGTTGGCCGCTTCGATGGCAGCACGGGCGCCGCCATCGTCGACTGCGGCGGTGGCGGTGGTGCCGCTCGCCACGGGCCGTGGCGGCTGCTCGCAGGCAACCAGCGCAAGGACGGTGGCGAGCAGGGTGACGGTGCGGTGGATGCGCATCATGTCGTTCGGTTTCCGCGGTCGGCGATTCCGGAGACGTCGCGGCACCTCGACGGGCGGTGGCGAACTCCGGAGGCGATTCTAACCCGGCCACCCGGCTGGACGGCGCCCGGCTGGGTTAATCGGTGCCGCGCTGCTAGGATGGCGCCCCTTCTCCGGCCACAACGGGATCGGCCATGGCTCAGGATGCGGGTGCCCGCCAGGAACTCACCCTGGCGGTGTTCGTCGACTTCGAGAACCTCGCGCTCGGCGCCCAGGATACCAAGGGCGGGCGCTTCGACATCGAGCTCGTGCTCAAGCGCCTGCTCGAGAAAGGCCGCATCGTCGCCAAGCGCGCCTACTGCGACTGGACGCGCTACCGGCAGTTCATGCAGGAGTTCCACCGCCACGGCTTCGAGATGATCGACATCCCGCAGACCAAGGTGAGCGGCAAGAACAGCGCCGACATCCGCATGGTCGTGGATGCGCTCGACCTGTGCTACGCCAAGGCCCACATCGACGCCTTCGCGCTGCTCACCGGCGACAGCGACTTCTCGCCGCTGGTGTCCAAGCTCAAGGAGAACGACAAGCGCGTCATCGGCTGCGGCGTGCGCAATTCGACCTCCGACCTGCTGGCGGGAAGCTGCGACGAGTTCATCTTCTACGACGACCTGGTGAAGGTCTCGCAGCGCCCGCGCACGCGCGCCCGCAAGGCGAAGAACGACGAGCAGCAGGAGGCGCTCGACCGCGTTGCCGAGACGGTGGAGTCGCTGGCCGGCGAGTACGACCCGCTGTGGGGCTCGCTGGTGAAGCAGACCGTGCGCCGCGTCTACCCAGGCTTCAACGAGACCGCCTACGGCTACCGCAGCTTTTCAGAGCTGCTGGAGGACGCGGCGAAGCAGGGCCTGCTGGAACTCGAGTTCGACCAGCAGCGCGGCAACTACATGGTGCGGGCGAAGGGACAGTAGCGCTGCCGCGGCCGATTACCGCGCCGTCGCCTTCGTACCTGTCGCTGCTGCCGGCGGCTGCGCGGCGAGCTGGTAGACGGGGCGTGCGCCGGGCGCCCGGTACCAGGCCATCATCTGCGGCGCGAGCGCGGCCAGCGCCTGCTGGCGATTGGCCGGGCTCGGGTGCGTGCTCAGGAACTGCGGCGGTCCCTTGCCGCCGGCCTTCTCCATCTTCTGCCACAGGGTGACGGCGGCACGCGGGTCGTAGCCGGCCCTGGCGGCGATCTCCAGGCCGACGCGGTCGGCCTCGCTCTCGGAGCCGCGGCTGTTCGGCATCAGCAGGCCGAGCTGGGCGAGGGCCTCGGCACCGGCTGCAACACCCACGCTGTCGGCGGCGACCCCAGCGGCAACGACGCCGATCTGGGCAGCCATCGCCATCGACATGCGCTCGGCGGTGTGGTTGAGGAGGGCGTGGCTGATCTCGTGGCCCATCACCTGCGCGAGCTCGTCGTCGGTCGGGTCGACCTTCTGGATCAGCCCGGTGTAGATCGCCATGCGCCCGCCGGCCATGCACCAGGCATTGACCGTCTTCGGATCGTCGATGACGCGCACGCTCCACTCCCAGGCCTTCGTTTCCGGACGATAGGCGATCGCCTGCGCGATCAACCGGCCAGTGATCGTGTTCACCCGGTTGACGAGCTTCGGGTCGGTGACGAGCTTGCCTTCGGCGTCGAGCTTGCTCATGGTCTGCACGTAGGCCTGCTTCGATTGCGCGATCGCCGAGTCCTCCGACACCAGCATCAGCTGGCGACGCCCGGCGACATTGGTGGCGCAGGACGCGGTGAGCAACGCGAGCAGAACGAGCGTGATCTGGGTCGTTTTCATGCGAGCCTCCGGCTCCCCCCGGATCGAGGTCCTCATTGTAGGGGATCGGTTGTGCCAGACCGAAGAGCCCGCGTCGGGGCGCCGCCTCCGGCTTGCGACGACCCTTGCCGGCCGGTGCTGCGGCGCTTCGACCTGCCGATGCCTTGACCGTCCACGAGGACTGCGGCACCTTGCAGCTTTTCCCGGCATGCCGCGCCGCGCATGAACCACGCTGCCTTCGCCGCCGTCCTCGTCCGCACCCTCGGTCGGGCAGCGCTGGCGTTCACCTGCACCGTGGCGGTTGCTGCCAGTGATCCCCCGGCCGCCGCGCCGTTCGGACCGGCCCGACAGGCCGGACCGGATGAGCCGGACGAGTGCGCGGTGCTCGCGGCCCTCGACTTCGCCGACGCCACCGGCGCCGCGGTGAGCCTCACCGGGGCGACAGTCGCGGCGAGCGGCGACCTGCCGGCGCGCTGTCGCGTGACCGGCCGGATCGCCCCCGAAGTCGGCGTCGAGCTGTGGCTGCCGACCGAAGCCTGGAACGGCAAGCTGCTGGTCACCGGCTGCTACGGGATGTGCGGCAGCCTCCACACCGCCTCGATGGAGGACGCCGTCGCGCGCGGCTACGCCACGGCCACCACCGATGCCGGCCACAGCGCTTCGCCATTCGCCGACGGGCGCTGGGCCTTGAACGACACGGCGCGCGAGGAGGACTTCGGCCACCGCGCGGTGCACCTCACCACGCTGCTCGCGCGCGCGCTCGTCGAGGCGTACTACGGCGAACGGCCAGCGCATGCCTACTTTCGCGGCTGCTCCACGGGCGGACGCCAGGCGCTGGTCGCCGCCGAGCGTTATCCGGACGACTTCGACGGCATCATCGCCGGTGCGCCGTTTCATCAGGAGTTGTCCGTGCCATTCATGATCTGGGCGGACCGCGCCAATACCGGTGCCGATGGCCGGCCGCTGCTGCGCCGGGCGCAGTTCGAGCTGCTCGTCCGAGCGGCGCTCGCCACCTGCGACGGCGACGACGGGCTGGCCGACGGCGTGATCGGCGATCCGCTGCGCTGCGCAGTCGACCCGGCAGCGCTCGCCTGTGCCCCCGATGCTGCGAGCGGCTGCCTGTCGGCCGAGCAGGTCCGCGCCGCCGGGCGCCTCTACGCCGGGCCGCCCGGTGGGCCGGGCGGTGCCGTGCCGGGCAGCGAGCACACCTGGGAGCGCGGGCTCATCGGGCGCGACGGCCGGCCGCCGTTCTTCCGCAGCATCGGCGAGGACTGGCTGCGCTTCCACGCCTTCGAGTCCGATCCGCCCGGCGACGTAACCCCCGTCTTCGATTTCGAACGCGACCCGCCGCGGCTCGCTACGAGCAACGCGCGCATCGGCTTCACCGGCCGGCTCGAGGGTTTCCGTGCGCGCGAAGGCCGGCTGATCCTCTGGCATGGCTGGGCCGACGAGAGCCTGCAGCCGGTCCACACGCTCGCCTATTGGAGCAAGGCGCAGCGCGAGAATGGCGGTGCCGCCGGGATGGCGGAATTCGCCCGCCTGTACCTGCTGCCCGGTGTCGAGCACTGTGGCGGCGGGCCGGGGGCCGGAGACGTCGACTTCCTGACGGCGCTCGAGCGCTGGGTCGAGGCCGAGGAGGCGCCGCAGGCGCTGATCGCCTCTCGCAGCGCCGACAGCGTGCCGCAGACCGTGCGCCAGCCGCGCTTCCCGCCCGCGGCAGAAGTCCAGCGCAAGCGGCCCGTGTTTCCCTGGCCCGACATCGCGCGCTTTGCGGGACAGGCCGATCCGCTCGACCCGGCGAACTGGCAGCGTGTCGCGCCCGGCGCGGTCGCCACCGATCCGGGGCCGGCGCCGTGAGCAGTTCGTTGCCATTCAGGCTCGCCGACCCCGCCAGCCCGACGGTCCTCGTCACGGGCGCCAACCGTGGCATCGGCCTTGCGCTGGTGCGGGAGTTCGCCGGTCACGGCTGGAACGTGATCGCTGCCGTGCGTCGGCCCGCCGAGGCGGGTGAACTGATCGCGCTGGCGACAGGCGACCCGCGGGTGCGGGTCGAGTCGCTCGATGTCACCAGCGTAGCGAGCATGCGCGAACTCGCGGCCCGGCTGCAGGGCGTGCCGCTCGACGTGCTCTTCAACAACGCCGCCATCCTGGGCGACCGCCACGACACCGGCAACACGAAGCAGAAGTTCGGCGGCCTCGACGAGGCGCTGTTCGACCAGGTCATGAAGACCAATGTCTACGGGCCGCTGAAACTTGCCGAGTGCCTTGTGCCGAACGTCGCGGCGAGCACCCGGAAAAAGATCATCGGGATGACCAGCGGGCTCGGTTCGCTGGCCCTCATGGAACGGATGTCGCTCTTCTACTACTACCAGATGAGCAAGGCGGCCCTGAACATGGGCATGCGCGCGCTGCGCCACGACCTGCGCCCGCGCGGCATCACGGTGGCGCTCCTCGCCCCGGGCATGGTGGGCACCGACCTGCTCGCCGAGTCCGGCTACCGCGGCGAGGCACTCGCGCCGGCGCAGAGCGCCGCGGCGCTGTACCGCCTGGTCGAGGGTCTCACGATCGGCGACCCGGGCGTGCCGGTGAATGTCGACGGACAGCTGATCCCCTGGTGAGCCGGCGGCGCCCGGCCTCAGCCGCGCGCCGCTTTGCCGTGGCCCTTGCGCCAGCAATACACCCGCATCGGCGGCACATTGAACAGCTCGACATCGACTTCCGGCCGGCCGAGCAGGTGGCGGCCCAGCACGGCCACGCGGTCGCGGAACTGGTAGGCGACGAAGCGCCCGCCGGGGGCGAGCGACGACCACACCGCGCGCAGGATCGCGCGCCCGGTCGCATCCGGCATGGTCGAGAAGGGAATCCCGGAGATCACCACGTCCGGCGCCGCCAGCCCGCGGCTGGCGAGCATCGTGGCGATCGCGGTGGCGCTGTCATGGGCGATCGAGAAGCGCGGGTCGGTGATCTCGGCGCGCAGCAGGGCGGCGAAGTGCGGGTCGATCTCGATGGCGAGCAGGTGCGCCGCCGCCGGCAGTGCACGCAGCAGCGCGTGCGTGGTGCCGCCGGTGCCGGGGCCGAGTTCCACCACGGTGCGTGCCTCGCCGACCGCGCTGATCTTCACCAGGCGGCGTTCGAGGAACCTGGAGCTCGGGATCACCGAACCCACCTGGTGCGGCTCGCGCAGGAAGCCCTGGAAAAAAGCGAGACGCCTGTCCGGCGTGCCTTGGCGGTGCTTCAGGTAGGCGCGATCGTCCATGGCGGTGATCGCCAATATGCCTCAGCCGGGGGGCGATTCACAATGCGGCTGCCGTCGGCGCCGCGAGTGCCGCGCCGAGTTCCTCCAGGGAGTGCAGCGGTGCCGAGCACTGCGTGCCGCGGCAGACCCAGGCGACCGGCCCGTCACCCGCGGCGCGTGCTGCCAGCGCACCTGGCAGGCGAGCAGTCCCGTCCGGGATGCCAAACACCAGCCGGCGCGGCGCGTACACCAGGCGCGCCACTGCCAGCCACTCCGGCAGGTGGCACTCGCGCGCGCGTATCACCACCAGCTCCGGCGGCGCGAGGCATTCGTCGAGCGCCGCCAGCAGCGTGGCGTGCGCCGCCGGATGGCGCGACAGGACCGGCCAGGCCGCGCGCACCGTGGCCTCGGCTGCGTCGAGGTAGCGGGGCTCGCCGAGCAGGTGCCCGAGGCGGCCGAGCGCCAGCGCCGCCACGCCATTGCCGGCCGGCAGCGCCTCGTCGGCCATCGGCTTGCCGCGGTGGAGCAGGGGCTCGTGGTCGTGCGAGGTGAAGAAGAAGCCGCCGCCCGATTCATCCTGAAAACGCGCCAGCAACTCGTCGGCAAGCCATGTCGCGAACGCCAGGTGCCCGCTGTCCCAGCGGGTCTGCAGGAGTTCGAGCGTGGCATCGAGCAGGAAGGCGTGATCGTCGAGGTAGGCGTTGAAACGCGCGCGGCCATCCTTCCAGGTGGCGTGCAACCGGCCGTCCACCACCAGACGCGTGCACACGACATCCAGCGCCGCGGCGGCCGCCGCCGCGAGGTCGCTGCGCCCGAGGATCCGGGCGGCCACCGCCAGGCCGCGGATCGCCAGGCCATTCCAGCCCGCCAGCACCTTCTCGTCCCGACCCGGCCAGACGCGGGCGTTGCGTGCGGCGAGCAGCTTGCCGCGACCCGCGTCGAGGAGCCGTTGCACCGTGGATGGCGGCTTGCCCAATCCCGCAGCGATGTCCTCCAGCGGCTGCCAGACCCGCAGGTGCCAGCGGTGCTCGAAGTTCGGTTCGCGGTCGAGGCCGAAGCGTGGTGCGAGCACGGCGTATTCCTCCGCCGTGACGAGCGCCTGGACGACCTCCGGTGTCCATGCGTAGAAGGCACCTTCCTCGCCCTGCGAGTCCGCATCGAGGCTCGCGCAGAAGCCGCCATCGGGTGCGCGCATGTCGCGCAGCAGCCAGTCGGCGGTCTCGTCGGCCAGGCGGCGGAAGAACTCGTCGTTGCTCACCTGGTACAGCCACGCGCTCAGCGCCAGCAGCGGGCCGTTGTCGTAGAGCATCTTCTCGAAGTGCGGGATCGACCAGTGCCGGTCCACGGCGTAGCGGCAGAACCCGCCGCCGATCTGGTCGTAGATGCCGCCTTCTCCCATGCGCCGGATGGTGAGCGCGCTCATGTACAGCGCCTGCACATCGGGGTCGGGCTCACCGGCCGTGTGCCACCAGCAGCGCAGCAGCAGCTCCAGGCCAGCCGGCTGCGGAAACTTCGGCGCATCGCCGAAGCCGCCGAACTCGGCGTCGAACGCCGCACCGAGCGTCTCGCGCAGACCGTCGAGGGGCGAGCGCGACAGCGGCCCGCGCTCCGGCGCGCCATGCGCCTCGATCGCCGCGAGCGCCTCGCGCAGCGCCGGCCCCTGGCCAGCCAGTTCCGGTGGGCGCCCCCGGTAGTAGTCGGCCACGCGTGCCAGCACTTCCGCGAATGCCGGCATGCCGTAGCGCGGCTCCTTCGGGAAGTACGTGCCCGCGAAGAAAGGTACCTGGCCGTCCGGGGCCAAAAACATCGTCAGCGGCCAGCCACCACCCCGACGCATCATCAGGTGGTGCGCCGCCTGGTAGATGCGATCGAGGTCCGGCCGCTCCTCGCGATCCACCTTCACGTTGACGAAGAGCTCATTCATCACGCGCGCCGTCGCCTCGTCCTCGAACGACTCGTGCGCCATCACATGGCACCAGTGGCAGGCCGAGTAGCCGATGGACAGCAGGATCGGCTTGTCCTCCGCGCGCGCCTTCGCCAGCGCTTCCTCGCCCCAGGGATACCAGTCTACGGGGTTCGCGGCATGCTGCAGGAGGTAGGGACTGGTCTCGTGGGCGAGGTGGTTCATGGGGGGATTGTAGTCACATCGGACCCGAGGGCCCGGCATTTCAGCCACTCCGGTCCAGCGGGCTTCTCACGCCCTTCGCGCCCTTCTGCATCACGTGCGTGTAGATCATCGTGGTCTTCACGTCGGAGTGGCCGAGCAGCTCCTGGACGGTGCGGATGTCGTAGCCGTCCTCGAGCAGGTGCGTTGCGAAGCAGTGGCGCAGCGTGTGGCAGCTCGCCGGCTGGATCACGCCAGCGCGGCGGATGGCCTCCTTCATCGCTCGCTGGATGGACTGCTCGTGCAGGTGATGGCGGATGGCGCCACCACCGTAAGGGTCATCACACAGCCTGTTGGCTGGAAACAGATACTGCCAGCCCCAGGACGTGGCGGCACCCCTGTACTTACGTGCGAGCGCTTGGGGCAGCGACACCCCGGGTGCACCCCGCCGCCGCTCGGCTTCGAACCACTCGCGCAGGTGTCGCATGTGGGTGCGCAGGGCGGGATCCAGCGCCTCGGGCAACACGGTCACCCGGTCCTTGCCGCCCTTGGCATCACGGACGACGATCTCATGGCGCTCCAGCAGGAGATCCTTCACCCGCAAGCGCAGGGCCTCGAGGAGCCGAAGGCCGCCGCCGTAGAGCAGGTTCGCCACCAGCCACGGCCGGCCCTCGAGCTGGCCCAGCACCGCCCGGACCTCGGCCCGGCTGAGCACCACCGGCAGGCGGCGCGGACGGTTCGCCCGCGTCACGTTCTCCAGCCAGGGCAGGTCCACCTCCAGAACCACCCGGTACAGGAACAGGAGAGCCTGCAGCGCCTGCGCCTGGGTCGACGAGCTGACCTTGCGGTCTACCGCCAGATAGGTCAAGAATTGCTCGACCTCGGGTCCGCCGAGGCCCCTGGGGTGACGCCGCTGATGATAAGTAATGAACCGGCGAATCCATTGCAGGTACGCCTGCTCCGTTCGATAGGCCATGTGCCGCGTGCGCATTTTCTCGCGCACGACATCGAAGAGGCGGCGACTGGCTACCTCGTTGCCTATCTCCCCGGACATTTCGGCCACCTATCTTTCGATGGTGGCAAGCAGATCAGACGGTTGCGGCCGACTCCAGCGTCATATCCGGCGCAACCGACGTGTTTCAACCGGCCGCTTCGGCCGTCTACTTATAGTTAGGCAGCGCAACCGACATGACGCGTATCCTGAAGTGGTCGCTGCTTGTCGCTGCCGGGGTGTTTGTCATCGTCGGCGCGGGGCTGGGTGGGTTTCTTGCGCTGGGGCTTGGAGGCTCCGCGGAC
>JADZBS010000068.1 GCA_020851975.1 Gammaproteobacteria bacterium
CACAAGACGGCCACACCGCAGGCGCTTCTGGCAGGCGAGCGAGGGGGATTGAGGATCACGGCGGAATTGACCGGCAGCGTGGATTTCGATCTTGGGAACTCGCCCCGCGAGTTCACCTCCGAAGCCGTAAGGGACCGGACGCTCGTCATGACAACGACCAACGGGACACGGGCTCTCCGCGCTTCCGAGAAGGCCGCATCCACACTGGTTGCCTCCTTCCTGAATCTCGGTGCCACCATCCAGTGGCTGGAAGCCAGGAAGCCAGAGCGCATCATCCTCGTTTGCGCGGGAACCGAGCATGAGCCCGCGCTGGAAGACGTCATCGCGGCTGGGGCTTTTTGCGATGCCCTCTGGCCAGCGAGCGGCCCCTCGAATGCCTCGGATGGCGCCTACATCGCACGCCGGATCTACTCCTCCTTCGGCGGCGATGTGGCCGGGGCCCTCCGGTCGTCGCGCAACGGGAAGAGACTGCTTGCCATCCCTGCCCTGCGCGAGGATGTCGCGTTTTGCGCCCAGCGTGACATCTACCCCTTCGTCGCTCTCCTCGAACCTGACGGAGTGATCCGGAAATCCTGACCGCGCCGAGAAGGCCTGGAGGAAGCCGGCTCCGGTGGGCCGGCGATATGGTGTGCAGCACCTCGCGACGGCGCCGGACAGACGGGTTCTCCAGATCACCAGCAGACCGGATGGTAACCTCCTACCGCTTGTTCACAGCACCGGTGATCATCGGCATCACACTCGCGCCGGCCATCGTCGCCCTGGGACGGCTATCGGGTCTCGACCGCGACCGCGCGCTCTATCCGGTCACGCTGATCGTGATCGCGGCGTATTACGTCCTGTTCGCGACCATGGGCGGAGCGCAGGCACTGTCGAGTGAATTGATTGCGGCGACGGTGTTCGTCGTCGTCGCGATCGTCGGGTTCCGTACCAGCCTGTGGTGGGTCGCGGCCGGGATCGCCGGTCACGGAGTCTTCGACTGGGTGGTGCACCCCCACCTGATCTCGAACCCTGGCATGCCGGCGTTCTGGCCGGCGTTCTGCGGGTCGATCGACGTCGCGCTCGGGATGCTCATCGCCATCCTGTTGCTTCGCGGCGCCATCCCTGAGCGCGGCAGAGCGCCCGCGCAACAGGCCTGATTCGAGATAGGTATCGAGAAGGCGCCGTCGTGTCAATGCCGTTGTGCCGGGAAGGCCGGCGTTACACCTGGATTACGGTCTGCCCCTGCGCGTGTCCTTCGCCCACGTGCCGCAGCGCGTCGGCCGTGTCGCGGAGCGCGTAGCGGCGGTCGATCGCCGGCTTGATCTTGCCGGCCTCGACCAGCTCTTTCAGCACCAGCAGATCCTTCTGGTTGAGCGAGACGATGAAGGGCCTCAGTTTTCTGGTCGAGACGCTCGAGATCAGAATCATCGCCGCCAGCCGCCGCATCCAGCGCAGGCCGGAGCTGCCACCCGATATCGAAACGAACGTCCCGGTCGGGACGAGCACGCGCCGGCAGTCCAACAGGGAACGATTGCCGACTGTGTCCAGCATCACGTCGAAGCGCGGTCCGCCGGTGACGAAGTCGGTCGTCGTGTAGTCGATCACATCGTCGGCGCCGAGGGCGCGCATGCGGGCCACGTTGCGCGTGCTGCAGACCGCCGTCACATGAGCGCCGAATACCCTGGCAATCTGGACAGCCCAGCTGCCCACGCCGCCGGACGCGCCGTTGATCACCACGCGGTGACCCGCTTTCACGACCCCGGCGTCGCGCAGCGCCTGCACGGGTGTGACGGCCCAGGGCGTGGCGGCCGCTTCCTCGAACGACTGGTTGCGTGGCTTCGGCGCGAGCCGGTCCGCACGGACGACGACGTATTCCGCGAACGCGCCGGTGGTGGTCTCGCCAAACACCTCATCGCCAGGCCGGAGCGTGGTGACCTTGGCGCCGGCCGCTTCGACGCGCCCGGCCATGGCCGAGCCCGGCACCAGGTGCCCGGGTCGGATCAAGCCTCCGATCGCGGGGCGAACCACGTAGGGCTTCCCGGTGACGATGAGGTGGTCACCGATGCTCGCTCCGGCCGCGCACACCCGGACCAGGACGTCGTGTTCGCCGGCGAGGGGGCGAGGGATTTCCTCGTACGACAGCACGTCGGGTGTCCCATACCGCCGTCGCACGATGGCGTGCATGCTCGCGCCGCTCATCCTCGATCCCGCCGAAGGATCACCATTGCCCGACTCCACACCGGGCATTCAACTACATAGATTCGGATGTGCGCAAGCGGGCAGAAGAGAGCAAGGCGGCGCCCTCGGGAAGCGGAACGACGAAGGGGCCGATGTTGACCAGCCCCATGTTGACGAGACTGCCAGCGACAGCACCCGCCAGCACGGCCAGGACGATTCTTGCAACACGTGTCATGTGATGAATACTCCTCTTTCTATCAATGGGAGCTGGGTCGCGTCGAAGTTCACGGGAGGGAACAACCTCTCGCTGTCACGAAGGTCCTCCATGGAGGAGACGTCAGCGCCCGCGGGATTCATGAGCAGGTCATTCCTTCGCTCCCCCCACGGGTACCGGATCCCGAGGGCACAGGCGAGCGCAGAGCCACCGGGCATCGAGACGGCGCTGCTGGCAGCCTTCCACGGACCCTGATGGAAGAGAAGCGACGGCCAGATGTCAGCCCCCAGGCCAATGACAATGAGCAGGCACGCTGCACGCAGAATGTAGAGCCGCACACGTGAAACGTCATGCATCGGCGATCCTTCCTCCGGTTCGAGCCGTTGTAGGCAGGAGTATCGCCAGCAGGGGCCACGCCGGCGGGGCGAGTGCGACGAACGGAGGAATCTGCCTGGCGAGATGCGACCTGGGACGACGGACGGGGAGGCTACATCTGCCGGAAGAGGCGCAAGAAGGACCAGCTGACCGCGAGGGTCTCGGTTCGTCCCTCGAGGTGAATCACGGCTGTCTCGTTGTCGAGCCTCTTGACATGCCGGATTGCGTGCAGGCTGACGACGGCGGAACGGTGAACCTGCACGAAACGCGAAGGGTCGAGACGGGTGGCGAGTTCCTTCAGGGGAGTGCGGACCACCG
>JADZBS010000069.1 GCA_020851975.1 Gammaproteobacteria bacterium
ACCTCGCCGCCCAGAGCCACGTGCAGGTGTCGTTCGAGACGCCCGAATATACCGCCGATGTCGATGCCCTGGGCCCGCTGCGGCTGCTCGAAGCCATCCGCATCCTCGGCCTCGGCGAGCGCACGCGCTTCTACCAGGCCTCGACCTCGGAGATGTTCGGCCTGGTGCAGGAAACACCGCAGAAGGAGACCACGCCCTTCTACCCGCGCTCGCCCTACGGCGTGGCCAAGCTCTACGGCTACTGGATCACGATCAACTACCGCGAGGCCTACGGCCTGCACGCCAGCAACGGCATCCTCTTCAACCACGAGTCGCCGGTGCGCGGCGAAACCTTCGTCACCCGCAAGATCAGCCGCGGGCTCGCCCGCATCGTCACCGGGCTCGATCCCGCGATCTACCTCGGCAACCTCGACGCCCTGCGCGACTGGGGCCACGCCCGCGACTTCGTCGCCGCGCAGTGGCTCATGCTGCAGCAGCCGCAGCCCGACGACTACGTCATCGCCACCGGCGAGCAGCACTCGGTGCGCGAGTTCGTCACGCGCGCCGCCGGCGAACTCGGCCTCGAACTCGCCTGGGAGGGCAGCGGCATCGACGAAATCGGCCGCGTGGCGCGCAACGACACCGGCCGCGGCCCGCCGGCGGGCGAAGTGATCGTGCGCATCGACCCGCGCTACTTCCGCCCCACCGAAGTCGACACGCTCCTCGGCGATCCCGCCAAGGCGCGCGAACGGCTCGGCTGGCGGCCGCAGGTCTCCTTCGCCGAGCTCGTCGCCGAGATGGTCGCCAACGACCTCGCGCTGGCCGAGCGCGACGCGCTCGTCGAGCGCGAGGGCTACCGCGTCTTCCGCCACCATGAGTGAACCAGCCGGCGCCCCGCGCGAGGCGCGCATCTTCGTCGCCGGCCACCGCGGCATGGTCGGTGCGGCCATCGTGCGCCGCCTGCAGGCCGCCGGCTGCGGCAACCTCCTGCTCTGCACCCGCGCCGAACTCGACCTCACCCGCCAGGACGCCGTTGAACGGTTCTTCCGCACCGAGCGCCCCGAGCAGGTCTACCTCGCCGCCGCCCGCGTCGGGGGCATCCTCGCCAACAGCACGCGACCGGCAGAGTTCATCGCCGAGAACCTCGCTATCGCGCTCCACGTCATCCAGGCCGCGCACGCCAGCGGCGTGCAGAGGCTCCTCTTCCTCGGCAGCTCCTGCATCTACCCGCGCCTTGCCCCGCAGCCCATGACCGAAGCCGCACTCCTCACCGGCGCGCTCGAGCCCACCAACGAACCCTACGCCATCGCCAAGATCGCCGGCATCAAGCTCTGCGAGTCCTTCAACCGCCAGTACGGCACGGACTTCAGGAGCGTCATGCCCACCAACCTCTACGGTCCGGGCGACAACTTCGACCTGAAGACCAGCCACGTGCTGCCCGCGCTGATCCGCAAGTTCCATGAGGCGAAGGCCGCCGGTGCACCCGAAGTCGAGGTCTGGGGCAGCGGCACGCCACGGCGCGAGTTCCTGCACGTCGACGACCTCGCCGACGCCTGCGTCTTCGTCATGAACCTGCCGAAGGCACGGCTCGATGCCGTGACCACGCCCACCTGCTCGCACCTCAACGTCGGCACCGGCAGCGACGTCACCATCCGCGAGCTCGCCGGCATGGTGGCCGACGCGGTCGGCTACACCGGGCGCATCGCCTTCAACGCGCAGTACCCGGACGGCACGCCGCGCAAGCTCCTGGATGTCTCGGTCCTGCAGGGGCTGGGATGGCAGCCGGCGATAGCGCTACGGGAAGGGCTGATAGCGACGTATGACTGGTACACGCAGAACCGCTGATCGGCCGCGCCCCAAATCCTGCCCTGAACATTTCCTCGTCTCTGGGACTACCACCCTGCAGGGAAGGGAACCAGGACCTGGCGGGCCGTTCTGGAGAGGCTCCCGATGATTGCTGACAGTTTTTCCCGCCTGAAAGCCTTTTGCGAGGCGGAGAACTACCGGGGCTGGGATCCATACGATGGCCTCAACTCGGCGATCTTTCAGGCCACCCCACTCAGGCACTGGGACATCGCCAGGCTGGCACTGATTCAGCTCTGCAAGCGCTCGCCAGTCAACCTTCGGCCGTTGTTGAGGGTTCCAAAGCAACATAATGCAAAAGGCGTGGGGCTGTTCCTCAATGGTTATTGCAACCTCTACAAGCTCGCCTGCCATGGTGACACCCGATTCGGCACCCGGGAGCAGTTGTTGGCCAGAATCGATGCGCTGGGAGGGCTGCTGCTGGGATTGCAGAGCAAGGGATATTCCGGTGCTTGCTGGGGCTACAACTTTGACTGGCAGGCGCGGCGGCTGTTCTACTTTCCGGCACATACACCAACCGTGGTGGCAACCAGCTTCTGCGCCACCGCCCTGTTCTCCGCATACGAAGCCACTGGACACTCGGTGTACCTCGATACCGCACTGTCATCGGGACAATTCGTCTTGCGCGACCTCAATCGCAGACCCTGTGTGGGCGGATTCCTGTTGTCGTACAGCCCGATGAAGGAGAACGACGCTGTCTACAACGCCTCATTGCTCGGAGCCAAACTGCTGAGTTATTGCTACCACTATTCGTCGACCCCTGTTTTCAGGGACGCAGCACGACAGATTGTCTCTGCCGTCTGTGCCGGCCAGCATGAGGATGGGTCCTGGATTTATGGACTACTTCCCGCTCAATCATGGATCGACAGTTTCCATACCGGATACAACCTGGACGGTCTTTCCCATTACATGAGGCTGTGCGAAGACGACAGCTTCCTCGCGAACCTGGAGAATGGCTTCGCCTACTACAGAGACAATTTCTTTCTTCCGGATGGCACCCCCAAGTACTACCACGACAAGACCTATCCCATCGACATTCACTGCCCCGGGCAGCTGCTGGTAACGGCACATGTCCTCGGCAAGTGGGCCACGATGGCAGAGACGTGCCGGAGGGTCATCGCCTGGACAATTACCAACATGCAGGATGAAAAAGGCTACTTCTATTACCAGTTGAAAAAAGGCATCAGCTCCAGAATTTCATATATGCGCTGGAGCAACGCATTCATGTTCAACGCACTCAGCCACCTTCTTCTCGCCGAGACGCCTGCGGCCATCGCAATGGCTGATGCCGGCCGCCACTAGACTCGCGCTCACTCATCCGTCAGGATTCATGAAAGTCTGGATCGACCTGTCCAACAGCCCTCATGTGGCATTCATGCGGCCCTTTGTCCGCAAGTTTGTCGATGACGGCGTCGCCTTTGTCATCACGGCGCGGGACTATGGCAATACGATTGACCTGGCCGCAGCAGAGGGCTGGGAGTTTCACGTTGTCGGCGGCCATGGCGGCAAGAGCGCTCTCGGCAAATTTCTTGCCTTTCTCCAGCGCACCGGGTCCCTTGCACTGTTCCTGCGAAGGCACCGCCCAACCGTGGCCTTCTCCCAGAGTTCCTTCTACTCGCCATTGGTTGCGCGGATTCTCGGGATTCCTTTCGTTTACACCAATGACAATGAGTTCGCAAAAGGCAATTTGCTCGGACGCCTCCCCGGCGGGGTCTCCGTTTATCCATCATCCCTGCGTACCACTCCGCAGGCGAGCTTCTTCCTGGGAAGGAACTCATGCTTCTTTGATGGCGTGAAGGAAGCCATCTATTTGTCTCAGGAGAAGACAGTTGCACCGAAACCCGGTGAGAAGCCGGTTCTTTACTATCGTCCGGAGCCATGGCTGGCGCAGTATCACGAGGCCAGTCCTGAATTCTCGGTTGATATCGTGCGCACCATGCAGACCCTGGGTGATGTCAGGCTCGTGTGCAGGGATCGCGCGCAGCGGAACTATTACCAGGAGATATTTGCCAACGCAGACAATGTGGCTGTCATCAATACCGTGGTCACCCTGGAGGATATCTTGCAGCAGGCTTCAGCGTTCGTTGGGTCCGGTGGCACGATGTGCCGGGAACTCGCGCTTCTCGGCGTACCAACGGTCTCGTTGTACACAGGAGAGCTGTTGTCGGTAGATCGGGCCTTGATAAAGGCTGGCCTGATGCGCCACACCCGTGATCCCATGGAAATGAAGGCATTCCTGAACCGGCCTGACTCGCAGGTTGCTCACAACGCTTCCGCAGATGCGATGCTCAGGCTGGGTGCCGCCGCGTTCAGAGAGATTTGCCGCAGGGTCTACGCGCTGGGCGGGCGTTGAGTACATTTACCCATGTAGTGAAATGACGTGCGCAAGAAAACGGTATTGATCGTCGGTTTCGGACGCATGGGCCTGTCCCATGCGTCACTGGTTTCCGGGCTGCTCGGACCGGGTAACGTGGATTTTCACGTTTGTGACCCTGGTTTTGCCTCACGGCTGGTGGCACGGGCAATCTTGAAAGAGGTCGGGTTCGTCAGCTTCAAGAAGCTCCAGCGCGACAGGAACACACTGCATTCGTTCGACTTCATTCTCCTGACTGCTCCTCCATTCCTGCGATCGGAGTTCCTGGAGATGCTGGCCGATTTTCCTGGCCGCGTCTTCGTCGAGAAGCCGGTTTTCTGCCGGCTTTCGGCAAACCAGATGTCGGGCTACGTCCTCCAGCATGCCCCGCTCAACGCTGTACTGCGCAACAGCCTGCGTGGTCTGAAGGTGGAGCGTGTCACTGCGCGCCTGGTTACCAACGCGTCGTTCGAAAACATCCGGAAGGGCTGGCGATCCAGGTCATTTGGCTCCGTCCTTCACGAGTTCGGCGGCCACGTCCTTTCTCTTGTTGGCGCCGCAATGCCAGACCTGAATGTCTTCCGGACCAAGACCGGCGATGTCCAGCTTGGCATCGACTGCCACTCGCGGGATGAGGTCCGATTCGCCTTCTCCGAAGGCGGCTTGCGTTACTCGATCGAGTTGCTTGCCAACCGGGCGGATGTCAGGAAGGCCACCTACGAAGTCCAGATAGCAACCAGCGAAGGAGTTGTCTCCTACGACCTCTACTCGATCAGGTCGGATATCCGTGGCTTTCCGGAAACCTCCATTCCGGAGCAGGGCGTCAACGTGAGCTTCTATCTTCGCGGGTTCGAATTCACTCGTCAGATGGAGGCCTTCCTGTGGGGCGGCATGGACATCCTGTCCAGCGAACAGATTTTGAACATGGAACAGTTGCTGCTTGCGGTGGAAAGACATTGAAAATAGTACTTGGAGACAACCCTTTCTTTGGGGTCAACCACCGGGTTGGCTCCAAGGCCATGGCTGGCGAGAACGAGCGCTTTGATGCGGCCGCGACAGTCATTGCCACCGCCCAGACTCACGGGATCCGGTCACTGATGCTGTCGACCCATCCCGGGTATGCCCAGCTCCTGACCAAGGCCGCCAGCACGATGCCGGATCATGGACGGTTCGAGATAGCACCGGTCGTCCCGTACCCACACACGATCAACAACATCATCGCGCAGGATGGTTACTCGGGTGTACTGAAGCGATTTGGGCTGCGCGATGTTGCTGCGGTGACTGCAGACGCACTGAGGATCGTCGGTCTGCCGGGTCGAAACGAGGAGGCGAAGCTCGAGCGGGCCTTCAAGCTGATCATCGACGTGGAGCTGTCGTGCATTCTGGGGATCGGCTTCTCTGTCAGGCACGTGTGCCTGCACAACATCGTGACTGATCTGCTGCTGTCCTTCGGCAGGTTCGATGTTCTCCAAGGCTTCATCAATGCATGCTCCAGGATGGGCCTGCGCGCCGTGCTGATCACGCAGAATCCTGCCGTCATGCTCGCTGCGCCACTGCTTGGTCCGTTTGTGGCGTGTTTTTCCTACAACAAGCTTGGATACATGGTGAACCCATCGCTCGAAAAGACCATAGAAGCCATCAAGGCTGTCGACAGGTCAAATTGTGAAATGTGGGCCATGCAGATCCTTGCCGGGGGCGCGATTGCGCCTGAATCCGCCCTGCAGGATGAAGCCCTGGCTCACTTCGATTCCATTCTCTATGCAACGACCAGGCCTGGACGTATCGAGGAGTTTGTAAAGCTGATCGGGCGCAGCTTTCCTCAATCGCGCACACCTTGATCTACGGGCTGCTCAGTCCGCTCACGTAACGAGTCGAGCGCGGCGAAAGTTGCCTGTGTAACCGCACGAATTTCGCTGAACGGAATCGGCGCTGCAGACCCTTCGCGCACGCTCTTGACGAACTCCCGAACCATCGCGGCCTGCCCCTTGTCCTGGCTGAAATGCTTGCTGCGCTTGACATCCCTCAGGCCGTACATGGTGAGCTCACGGAAGTCACTCAGAATCGCCGACTGGCCGTCCTTGTAGACCTCGATGTACTCCTTTGGCATGCGCTTTGGACCATTGGCGAAATAGCAGAGGCTGCCAATTGCGCCGTTGGCGAAGCGCAGGTTGATCACAACCGTATCGACCAGCTGCTCCGAACCGTTCATTACGAATGCATGTACGCGCTCCGGCAATGAACCGCAGAGATACACCATCGTATCGATGAAGTGACAGGCCTCGCCGACGATGCGCCCGCCACCGATCTCGATATCCTGGATCCAGCTGTCGGCCGGAATGGCGCCGGCGTTTACCCGGTAGATCATCGACATCGGTCCGGTACCCAGCAGGCGACGGATTTCGCTGACAAGACCCGAAAAGCGGCGATTGAAGCCAACCGTCAGATTGGTACCGGCAGCCGCCACAGCTGAGGCCACCGAATCCAGCTCCGCCGGATTCAGAGTCAACGGCTTTTCCACAAAAACATGCTTCCCGGCCGCCAGTGCAGCCAGAACATAGCGAGCGTGGCTATCATGCCGGGTCGCGATGAAGACCGCGTGCGTGTCCTGATCATCGAGCACATCAGCCACGTCGGCCCCACAAAACGCAAAACCGAATCGTTCGGCTACCGAACGCGCACTGGTGCCGCTGGAGGTTGCAACACCCCGGCGAACGACGCTCGAGTCGTTGGGCAGATTCGGCAACAGATGACTCATCGCATAGCTGCCGGCGCCGATGAAGCTGATGCCGGGTGTCGCAACCGATGCCCGGCCGGGCGGCGCCGCCAGCATCACTCTTTCGCGGGGCAGCGGTCGGCTGTGATCGTACTCGATCAGCATGCCGAGATAGGCCTCTGTCTTGTTGAGGATCAGATCGTAGGCCGCCGCCGAGTCGTCGAGCCTGAAACGGTGGGTGGTCAGGTAGCCGATATCGAGACCACCGCTCACCATGAGCTGCTGAAACGCTTCCATGTTGCGCTTCTCGGTCCAGCGCACGAGTCCGGCAGGGTAATCGAGCCCCTTCTGCTCGTAAGCCGGATCGTAACGACCCGGCCCGTAGGAGCAGGACATCTTCAGCGAGAGTTCCTTGCGGTAGTAGTCCGGATCACGGTCAAAGCCGGTTGGCACCATTCCAACGATCACCACTGTGCCGCGCTTGCGCAGCAGTCGGCCAGCAAGATTGACCGGTTCGAGGCTATCCGTAGCTGCGGTGATGATCACGGCATCCGCACCGATGCCGGATGTCAGCCGGCCAATCTCCGCCTCCATCCCGGCAGCGTCCATGGTGAAGCACAGATCGGCGAAGTGCTCCCGCGCCAATTCGATGGAACGGGCGTTGATATCAATTCCGATGACCCGCACACCGCTGGCCCGCAGAATCAACCCGGTTAGCTGGCCAAGCAGACCCAGACCGATGACTACACAGGTCTCACCGAGATGCAAATCGGCCTGGCGGACGCCTTGAATGGCGATCGCGCCCAGAGCGTTGTACGCCGCACGACCGAGATCCGCCCCGGCAGGAAGCGACACACAAAGATTCACAGGTACCGCAACCACCTCGGCGTGGTTGGCATAGCCGATGCCGGCGCAGGCTACCTGATCACCGACCGAGATCCCCTGTACATCCGGCGCCACCTCGATCACCACACCGGCCGAGCTGTAGCCCAATGGCGACCAGGCCTCGAGCTTCTTCTGTACCGCACGGTATGCCTGCAACGGCCCCTGCTGTGCAACGACATCCAGCACCTGGCGGACCTGTTGCGGGCGTTCGCGGGCTTTTCCTATCAGGCTCTTGCGCGCCGCCGCAACAGTACTGCCTTCGGTACCGGCACTGATCAGCGAATAGTGATTGCGCACCAGCACCATGCCACGCTCGAGCAACGGCAGGGGCACATCGAGCACACTCATCGTTCCATCACGGAGTCTCTGGGATAACTGCTTCATGAGCACCTGCCGGGGCATACGCCGCATTCGCCATCAGTCCGGTTTTCTCGAATCACGAATACCATGTTTTTGCTCACCGCGTTGTCAGTACTTGACTGAAGACCTCACGCAATCGACCTGCAATCACCTCGGTATCATGCTTCTCGACGACCTCTCGATATCCGGCCGCGGCGAGCCGCTCACATTCGTGATCATCCCGCAGCAGGTGGCAGAGCATCGCCGCGATGCCCTCGATGTCGCCGGGCGTGACCATGCGGCCATTCACCCCGTCGGTGACGACGCTCGGGATCCCTCCTACCGGGGTCGTGATCACGGGCAGGTGGCTGGCCAGGGCTTCGAGAATGACATTGGGCACACCCTCGGAGTAGCTCGGCAGGATCAGAAGACGCGAGGAGTGCAACAGGTGCAGCCGATCCGCCCCTTCCACCCACCCCAGCGCGCGCATTGAACCGGACAGGCCGCGCCCTGCGATCAGATCGCGCAATCGTTCCACCTCCTTGGGACCGGCGAACAGAAGCGTCGCGTCCGGGAACTCCTTCAGTACCGCTGGCATCGCCGATACCAGGTCATATACGCCCTTCTCCCGAATGATCCAGCCGAGATACAGGATCTGCCGACCGGTGCGGCGCGGCACCTGCGGGTCGATCGTGTAGAGCTGCGTGTTGACCGGGTTCCGTACCACCACCAGTTTCTCACGGGGAAACACGCCAACAAACGAATCACGCTGCGGTTCCGAGATGAAGATGATCCTGATGCACCACCCTGCCACGCGCCGGATCAGGGCCTTGCGCCACTCCGGCCCGCCGGCGTAGAACTCGGAAAAGTGTGCCGGATGAATGTGAAAGACCATCGGGATGCGCAGCAGATGCCCGATGAGCAGGTAATAGCACTTCCGGTAGAAGCTCAGGCCGCTGGATACGTGCACGACCAGCAGGTCTGGCCTGACAACGACCACCCGAAAGAAGAACACGAGGAACCGCCAGATCGAGAACATGAGACGGTACACCCTTCGGCCCTCGGTGCTCGAGGCAAAGTGATGGCAGTCGAACTCCGACCACAGGCTGCTCGCCCGGTAATTGTTGATCACCGCCGTGATCCCGCCCTGGGCCTTGCTGCCCGGGCCGACCATCAGAACCTTCCACTTGCGGTGCGGGCCCGGATTCATTGTCCATGTGCCCCTGGCAAATGCCGCTCATCCAGCAGCTTGTCGTACAGCGATTCATAGCTGGCCACACAGGCGTCGAGGCTGAACCTCGTCTCGATCGCCGCACGGCCGTTGCGCCCCAACTGCTGGCGCAGCGACGCATCCTGCAGCAAGCCGACGATCCTCCCGGCTGCAACCTCCACGTCGTTCCTGGCCACGAGATAGCCCTCTGCCCCGTCGTGGAGGACCTCGACCGTACCCCCGTCATCGGTCGCCACGACGGGCACGCCGCAGGCCATGGCCTCCATCACCGCGTTGGGCAGTCCTTCGGAAATCACCCGATAGTTGGTGAACAGGCAGGCCACATCCAGCATGCCGGTCAGCGCATCGATGTCCCGCCGGTACCCGGTGAAGATCACGTTATCCGCCAGGCCCAGCCGCAGGCTCAGCGCTTCCAGCGCAGCGCGGTTGGGACCATCGCCGATGACCAGGAAGCCGGTCTGCGGTTGCTCCTGCAGCACGCGCGCAGCGACCTGCAGGAACGCCTCGTGATCCTTGAACGCGGACAGCGTGGCCACCATGCCAACGAGCTGCGTGAAGCGCGCGAGCTGCAGTTCCTCTCGCAGTTGCGCCACCTTCTCCGGCTGCGGATCGAAGCGCCGCAGATCGAGGCCATTGGGTACGACGCGGAAGTTCGCCCGTCTGCGGCGGAAGCGGTTGTCGAAGCCCGCCTCCGAATTCGACAGCAGGAAATCCGCGGTGTACGCCTGCAGGATCCGGGACAGGCGATACACCAGCCCGATATCCCGGCTGTCGCGAATGGCGGATGCCACGATGGGCACGCCGGTCAGCCGTGCCGCGATCACGCCGAAGGTGCTGGCGAGATTCAGGAACGTGTGGATCAACTGGATGCGTTGCGTACGGATCAGGCTGACCAGGGACACCACCGGCCCGACCACGTCGAAGCGACCCGTTCTGCGCAGCACCGCCAGACTCACGTTCGGCAACCCCGAGATCAGCGTGTAGAACCCGTCCTGCGTGGCCCGGTCAGGCCCGATGAACACGGCCACCGTAATGACATAGCGCGTCGGATCGAGGTTCTGCACGAGCTGCACGAGCTGGCGTTCGGCACCGCCGACATACAGGGACGACGCCACGAACAGCAATCGGACAGGGCCGGGCGCTCCGGAACGGACAGCGGGCACGGCGTTCACGGGCGGATCTCCCAGCCCGCACCCGTTGCCAGCTTCCCGGCACCGATGTTCATGCCGGCACCGGCATGCGACAGGCCGGGAACCTCGAGTGGGAGGCCTGCTCCTGCTGCCGGGCTGCCGGGCAGCAGGTCGAAGTCATCGCGGGCCGGGTCCCGGAAGCGCGGATCGGCCACGAGATTGCCGCCGACGGCATCGCCGAAGCGGGCTTTCAGCTCCGTGAGGTCTTCCGACCATTTCTGCCGGTACAGGACCCGCACCTGGCGACCCGGGTTGTACATCAGGTTGTTGCTGATCTGCTGCGGCCCCACGGACGCATCGGCGGCAATGGCGATGCAGGCATCCCGCCGCGTCGGCAATGTCGCCCGCCCGCAGCCCACCATGATGTTGTTGACGATACGATGCCCGGCAGACACGCCCGCCACCCCAGGAATGAACTGCACGGCCACGTCGGCCATGTTCACCATGGTGTTGTTCGCCACCAGGTTGTCCCGGCTCCAGACGTAGGGCTGCAGGCTGAAGCACTGGCCGGTGGGATAGCTCTTGGCCTTGCTGTTGATCGTGTTGTAGCAGATGTTGCCGATGAAGTAGTTGTCGTTGCCGTTGATCTGCGCGGCCACGGAGAAGTCGTGCATGCGATTGCGGAACAGCAGGTTGTCCCGCACCGAATGCTCCCTCAGGCCGTCGACACCGAATGGCCGGCAGTAGTCGAAGTAGCTGCTGGCGGGGCCGCAGTGAAACTCGTTGTCGTAGACGATGTTCCGCCTGACGCCCGGCGACTCCGGCCAGTGTGCATCCAGGTACATGCCATTGTGCGACCAGGCGATGAACTGGTTCCGGTAGATCCTCGAGTCCTGCACCCCTGCCACGAAGTGCACGCCCTCGCCGGAGACATGGGGTTCGTACCCGACCATGCCCCAGCGAATGCCGCTGTCGATGACGTTGTCGTGGATGTCCAGGCGGCTGATGGGTGTGCCAAACGATTGCGCGCGGATGCCGCTGGCGCCGTCCAGGCCAATGACCGAGTTGCGGATCTCGATGTCCGCCGAGGTGCCTCGTATCTCGATGGAACCGAGGCTCCCGCCTTCCACCGCCAGGCCATCGATGATGATGTGCCGCTGGTTCTCGATGTAGATGGGAGCCCAGGACTCGCGCTTGTCGAACTGCTGCATGCCCGCGATGGTCGGGTAAACGGTCGCCGGATTACCGCGGGGCGAGCACAGGAACAGTGTGCCATCCCGGTGAAGCCACTCGATCACCTGCGAGCCCTGTTTCTCGCACAGGTCGCGCTCCTCCCGCGCCTTGCCGAACGCGCGGCGCTGGTCCAGCAAGAGCACCTCGGGATCACCGCTGCGAAAACCACGGGTATCGAAAACCCAGACGTCGCCACGGATGCGCTTCCAGTTGGCCGGCTCCAGTCCGCCGACAAGCGGGTTCTCCACGCGCATCCTCGGCCGGGGACCGGCCTGGTAGGCACCGATGAACACCGGCTTGTCGGCCGAAGCACCGGTCTTCCCGACGATCTTCAACGAGCCTCCGGACAGCGTTCCACTGCGCTGAAGGTAGCGATTGCCCCCGGCAAACTCCCGCACCTGGCTCCAGTCGCAGTACGGATCTTCCAGGGAGCCGGAACCCGGGCAGCCGGTGGCCCGCGACGGGTCGACGTGGATGTCCGCGGCCAGCGCCGCCAGGGGACCAGCGACCCCGAGCAGGACGGTGAGCAGCCTTGCCCCCATGCGAGCCGCGCACCTCATTGCGGGCGCTCCAGCGCGTCGAGCAGCGCCCGGTATCGTTCCGCAACCGACTCCGGACCGAAGTTCGCCGCGAAGTACTCCTGGATGGGGCCGGGCGGAAATGCGCCCGGCACCGCACTCGCCCGCACCGCGGCCTCCAGTTCGGCTTCGCTCGTCACCACCGTGCCGAGGCCGTGGCTGGCGATCATGCCGTCGGGATCCACGAAGGAGACGATGGGGATGCCCCGGCGCATGGCCTGCAGGAACACGTTGGGAAAGCCCTCCGTGCTGGAGGTGCTGACCAGCGTGCGACAGCGATCGAAGTGCCTCTCCACGTCGGCGGGTGGCTGGAAACCCAGTAGGCGCAGGTTGGACACACTGGCAGCGGCCGCCGCGACCTGCTCAAACAGAGCCGCCTCGCCCGAGGCTGGCGGCCCGATCATGGTGAAGCGCAGTGCCGGCATGCGGCGCGCCAACTCGACGAAAACCATGGGTCGCTTGAACGATGCGAAGCGCCCCACCCAGAGGATCTCGGTGCGTTCGGCCTCCGGCAGCGACCGGCGTTCGAGATCGAGGAAGTTCCGGATCAGCACGCCCTCGCGGCCATAGTGGGCCTGCAACAGGTCCTTCTGGCGAACATTCTGGACGACGACGGCATCCGCCCGCCGCAGTCCATGGCGGAAGAGCCAGCGGTCGCGGGCCAGGCGCGGACACTCGCGGCCCGGGATGAAATCCGAATCGTGGGCCGCCGCATACACGTAGCGCAGCGGCCGGAACCGCCTGAGCACGGCCAGCAACGCCGGCACGACGCCGGCCGCCCGCGAGTAATAGACATCCGCCCTGGCACGACACAGTGCCCGCCAGATGCCGGTCAACCGCGGATGCAGGAAACGCAGCCCGGGGAACCCGGCCGCGGGCGGGTAGGCCTTGTAGACGGTGCAGCCCTGGAGCACCTCCCCGTCCGGCTGGCCATGGTCCTCGGTGACGAAGCTGACCTCGTGGCCCATGCGCCGCAGCAGGCGCGCAATCTGCACCTGCTGCATCTCCGCGCCACCCACCTGCTCGATGCCGGTGCCGCCGTGGAGCACCGGATAGATGGTCATGGAGACGAAGCAGATGCGCATGGCCGTGACAGACCTTCAGCCGGGTGGCAGCGCCGCGGACGCCGGGGCCGGTCGATTCATGGCGCTTCGGGCACGCGGCTGTCCGCGGCCTCCGCCTGCAGCCACGCCTGGAACGCCAGCACGTGCCACAGGTGCTCGTGCCAGTTGCAGACTCCGGAGAGATGCTCCTGCCAGCGCGTGCGGATGTCGGTGGGATCGAGGTAGCCCTCGCGGCGCAGTCGGGCCTCGTCGAGCAGCTCCTCGGCCCAGGGGCGCAGCGGACCGCGCAGCCAGGTGCCGATGGGCACGGCAAAACCCTTCTTCGGCCGATCGATCAGTTGTCGCGGCACATGGCGGTAGAGCACCTGGCGCAACAGCCATTTGCGCTGGCCGTCGCGGATCTTCAGGTCGAGCGGCAACTGCCAGGCGAACTCCGCCACCCGGTGGTCGAGCAGCGGCACCCGCGCCTCGAGGCTCACGCCCATGCTGGCGCGATCGACCTTCACCAGGATGTCATCGGGCAGGTAGGCCACCATGTCCATGGCCATCATGAACTCGATGAAGCTGCCGAACGCCGGCCAGCGGGCCCGATCGGTCCGCACCGTCACCGGTTCCTGCGCACCGCGCACCAGCCGCTCCGGCCTGCGCCAGTAGGAACCGAGGTAGTGGTAGAGATCCTCGCGCGACGCCGCCGGCAGCATCCCGGCCAGCTTCTGCAGCGGGTCGCCCGCAAAGCGGCCGCCCCAGCGCTCTGGCCGCATGGCCCCGATCACTGCGGCCAGCCCGCGGCGTGCACCCCGCGGCAGCCAGCCGAAGCCGCGCCACAGCCCGTCCGCGAAGAAGTAGCGGTTGTAACCGGCGAAGAACTCATCCCCACCATCGCCGGACAGTGCCACCGTCACATGCTGGCGCGCCAGCTTCGACACCAGGAAGGTCGGAATCTGCGAGGAGTCCGAGAACGGCTCGTCGTAAAGCGACGGCAACAGCGGGATCACCGCCATCGCTTCCCTGGGGCTGACATAGAGCTCGGTGTGGTGGGTGCCGAGGTGGCGTGCCACCTCCGCCGCATGCGCGGCCTCGTTGAAGCCTGCTTCGTGAAAGCCGATGCTGAAGGTGTTCACGGCCTGCGCCGACTGCGCCTGCATCAACGCCACCACGGTCGAGGAATCGATGCCGCCCGACAGGAACGCGCCGAGCGGTACATCGGCCTCCATGCGAAGGGCGACGGCATCCTTCAGCAGGACCTCCAGTTCGTCGGTCGCCTGCTCCGGCGCCACCGCCCGCGGATTCGCCGCGCCCTGCCCGGCCACCTGCAAGGCTGACCAGTAGGCCTGCGGCGCGGCTTCGTGGCCGTCCCGCGCTGCGCCGGAAAGACTCAGGAAGGTGCCCGGCGGCAGCTTGCGGATACCCTGATAGATGGCGTACGGCGCCGGCACGTAGCCGTGCCGCAGGAACAGCGCCAGTACGTTGCGGTCAATCTCGCCCCGCCAGGACGGGTGGGCCCGCAGCGCCTTCAGCTCGGAGCCGAACAGGAACACCCCGCCCATCCAGCCGTAGTAGAGCGGCTTTTCGCCGAGGCGGTCGCGGGCCAGGTGCAACACGCGCTCCTCGCGGTCCCAGAGCGCGAAGGCGAACATGCCGTTGAAGTGTTCCAGCGACGCGCGCAGGCCCCAGCGGGCGATGGCCGCCAGCATCACCTCGGTGTCCGAGTGGCCACGCCAGTCGATCTGACCCTCGGCGGCTTCGAGCTCGGCACGGATCTGGCGGTAGTTGTAGATCTCGCCATTGAAGGCGATGACGTAGCGGCCGCAGCGCGAGAGCATCGGCTGGTGGCCCTCGGGCGAGAGGTCGAGGACCGAGAGGCGGCGGTGTCCCAGCCCGATGCCCGCTTCCGGGTCCTGCCAGATGCCGCTGTCGTCGGGGCCGCGGTGGCGGATGCGCTCCGCCATGGCACCGAGCACCGCACGGCGGGTCTCGGTGTCGCGCGCCGCGCTCCGGTCAACGAACCCGCAGAGGCCGCACATCCTGGCTCTCCTGCGGATTGCAGCGGAACAACGCCACGTCGCCGGCTGCAAACACCTCCGTAAACCCCGCGCCCCCATCGCGCGCGAAGAGCCCTTGCACACCCTCCGCCGCCCGTGCCCGGTCGAGCAGCACGAAGCCGATGTCGTTGGCGCGCACGAGCTCGGCCAGCGCCTGCGGATCGGCCAGGGCCTTTCGGATCGTCAGGCGATCGAAGGTCAGTGCCTTGGCACCGTGCCCCGAGGCCAGCAGCACGAGCGGCGTGTAGTAGATGAGCGACGGGCAGCCGACCTGCGGCACGACGAGCACGCGGCCGGCGAGCCGGCGGTCGCGGATGAAGGCGTAGCAGCGACGCCAGCCTTCCGGCAGGTGCCGGCGGCGGATGGCGCGCAGCTCGCGCCAGGCGATCAGCGCGCACAGCGTGCCCATCGCCGCGGCGAGCGCGAGCCAGGTGGCATCCGCGGGCAGCGTGACGGCGACGAGCCAGGCGACGAACGGCGCCGCGAAGAATACGTGGTTGACGCTGTTGCCCATCACCCAGAACACGGCGAGAAGCAGCAGCCCGGCGATCATCGCCAGCGGCAACCACCACTCCGGGCGGGTCGCCGGTGCGAGCGCGAGCCCGGCGAGCACCACGGCCGGCCAGGGGTTGGCCTTGAGGATCTGCAGCGGGTGGCCGAACTCGAGCCGCTGGCGCTCCTGCTGCCCGATGCGCATGTGCACGCGGACGCGGCGCCAGTGGTCGGCGAGGACGCGGCCATACACCCCGCCCGTGACGGCCCATGCCGCGAGCAGCCCGGCCGCTGCCACGACGGGAAGCACCAGGTAGCGCGGCTCGCCGGCCGCGGCCAGGGCGAGCCCGACGACCGGAAACAGGATCAGGATGACCTGCGTCACCATCCGCTGCGAGAGCCGCGCCAGCGCGGTGGCCCCGGCCGCCACGCCGACCCACCCCGCCGGCCCGCCACCGGCGAACGCCGCGCACGCGGCCACGGCCCCGGTGAGCCAGAGCAGGCCGAGCGAGCGCGGCGTCAGCGAGGCAGAGGTCGTCAGATTGATGGGCGCGAGCAGCACGATCAGCGCGCCGAGGCAGGCCCGCCACGGCTCGAGGCCGAACAGCAGGGTGCCGCCGAGATAGACGACCACCGCGATGAGTAGGTCCGTGATGAACGGCAGGTGGATCAGCACGCGGTAGGGCTGGTTCGCCACCGGCGCCAGCAGCCACATGAGGAGCGGCGGCAACTGCAGGGTCTCGGGCTCACCGGTGTAGTAGAAGCGCAGTTCCGGAAACCACCGGCGCTGCGACACCACTTCGCGCGCGACGCGCAGGTAGGTGAAGGCATCGCCCTCGATCGGCGCGGTGTTGACGCGCAGGATGCGGTAGAGCTGCACGCCGGCGACGAGCACGGCGAGGAAGCCCGTCAGCAGCCACGGCGACCACGCCCCGCTCATGCGAACTCTTCGTCATCGGCCGGGTCGTCCCCGGCCTGCGGTTCCACCGGTGCCGGTGGCGGCGCCGCCCGTGCCCGCGCGCTGCGCGCCGCATCGCCGAGGGCCTGGCGATAGAGCCCGCTCAGCAGGCCGATCATGATGATCGTGGCCAGCTCGGCGCTGAAGATCCCGGCGTTGTGGAACACGGAATTGCCCATCGCCACGCCGAGGCCGAGCATGGCACAGAGCGCCGGCAGCCGCACCACGCCGGGCGCACGCGCCGTCGCCGCCCGGACCGTCGCGCCCATGCGCCAGATCGCTACCAGCGCCACGCCCATGAGCACCCAGCCGAGCACGCCGGCCCGCACGCCGGCGTTGACGTAGTGGTTGTGGGAAGCGAGCACCTGCGAGGCGATGGCCCCGCTCAGCACCGACTGCCCGCCGCCCAGCACCTCCTGCGCGTACTCGACCGGCGTCGGGCCGAGCACCGGGTGCTTGATCACGCTCACGATCCCGTTCACCTGGTACATGAGCCGCGCCCCGATCTCCTCGATGGTCGAGGAGCCGAAGCGTTCCGAGAGCGTGCCCTGGGTCGAGAAGGCCGCCCCCACGACCCCGGCGGGCCCCTCCTCGCGCGTGGCCACCAGGACCTGCTGCAGGCCGATGAACACCAGCCCGAGCAGGGCCACCACCGTCAGGTTGCGCACCCGCTGGCCGCTCTTCCAGCAGGCGACCAGGATCGCGACCAGCAGCAGCCCCGCCGCCGCGCGCTCGGCGTTGAGGATCAGGCCGAAGAGGAACACCGCCATCACCAGCAGCCAGCGCCAGCGCCGCTCCTGGAAATAGAGGCCGAGCGCCAGCATCGGGAAGCCACCGAGGAGATAGGCGAAGATGTGCGGCTCCCCGTAGGTCGAAGCGATCTGGCTGCCCTCGCCGATCATCTGGTCCATGAACTGGGCGGAGGACTGCTGCATCCAGTTGCGGATGGTGATGAACGGTTCGCCGACGAAATACACCAGCGAACCGAAGATCACCTGCACCACCCCGAGGACGATCACGAACTTCAGCACCCGCAGCCGCGTCGCCGGATACGCGCAGGCATGGGCCATCAGCAGCAGGATGATGCCGGCGCGCAGGTGCCGGCCGGGATTGCCGACGAGATCCGCCTGGAAGAAGTCGTGGATCCAGTCGAGGAAACCGAAGGTCACCAGCGCGATCACCACGGTGGCGGCCCTGCCGCCCTGGCGCACCATGCCGGTCAGGCGCGACCACTGCGTCAACAGGCACAGCGCGAAGACGAAGTTCTCCGGCGCGACCGGGATGCCAGGCAGGCGCGGAATCGGGAAGAACTGCAGCAGGAGGATCACGACGAGAAACGCCAGCATCCCCGGGTTCGCGCGTTCCTGCCCACCAGCTCTCGCCACGGCCTGGTTCATGCGGGCGGCTCAGCGCTGCGCCCCGGCCAGCCGACCAGGGCCCGCTCCGACGCGTTCAGGCCGTGGTTCCACCACAGCGCGGCCGCATACAGCAGCCCGCAGCCGGCGAGCGCCGCCAGCAGCTCCACGACCGAGCCGACACGCGGTGCGAGGTACAGCCCGATCGCCACCGGCACCAGCAGGTTGACGAGCGTGCGCCCCAGCACCGCGAACGGGAAGGACAGCCGGATGGCGAACACCCGCCGGAAGGCGACCCAGTAGAGCGCGAGCTGCACGAGCGCGGCGCTGCCCGTGGCGAAAGCGGCACCGGCCACACCGAAGACCGGCACGAGCACCACGTCCAGGACCAGGTTGTAGATGGCGGTCATCCCCGAGAGCAGCACCAGGATGTTCTTCTCGAGCACCGCGATCAGGGGCACGAACGGATAGGTCAGGCCCATGAAGTACCCGAAGCCGCAGAGCCAGAGCAAGGGGCCGTAGGCCGCCTCGTACGCAGGCGAGTACACAAACCGGATCATCGGCGGCCCGAAGACCACCAGCGCCGTCACCAGCGGCCAGTGCAGCAGCAGCACCGCCTTGTTCAGGAAGCGGAAGGCATCCTGGAGATCCGTCATCTGCCCGCCGCGGGCGTGATGCGACACCAGCAGCGGCGTCACCACACTGCGCAGGAGCGAGGCCGGGTTCAGCGCATTCGCGAACAGGAAGAGCGTGGTGGCGAGGCCGTAGATGGCGACCTGCTCCACGCCGAGGAAGTGCGCGATGACGAAGTGATCGACCGACAGGTCGCGGAACACGTTGACGTTCATCGCCAGGTAGCCGATCACCGTGAAGCGCGTGATGCGGCGCGCGTAGTCCGCAGCATCGACGGGCGTTGCCGGCGCCGCACCGGCCTGCGCCCGCCACCAGGCCCGGTTGCGCAGCACGACGAAGCCGAACCCCAGCGCACCCGCCAGGAAGAGCGCCCCGATCACGCCGAAAAGCCCCAGCCCCGCCCAGTACACCACCCCGATACCCGCCAGCCGCAGCACCGCCAGGGTGGCGCGCAGCAGGCTCGACTCGACGAATGCACCGCGGGCCGAGAACAGCGCATGGCCGAAAATCCCGGTGGCACTCTGCACCACCAGCACGCCGCAGACGAGGAGCAGCAGGTCCTGCAGCACCGGCGGAAAGCCGAAGAACCGCGACAGTGCGTCCCGGAACCCGAGCAGCGCCCCGCAGAACACCAGCAGCGCCACCGCCCTCACCAGGCGCGCCGCGACCAGGAACCGCCGCAGCGTCTCGAAGCCGTGCCGCGCGATCAGCTCGGCGCCGAACTTCTGGATCGAGGCATCGAGCCCGCAGGAGGTGAGGTAGGTGCCGACCGTGATGATCGCAGCCGCCATCTTGTAGGCCCCGAACTCCGCCAGGTCGAGCGCGCGCACCAGCAGGATCGAGACGGCGAAGCCCACCGCCGTCTCCACGAAGAACGCGAAGTATCCGGCGAGGGACGATTTCAGGACTCCGCCGCCGGCGCTGGTCGCGAGGCGCACGCTAACGACGATCGGGAACGTTCGCGGCAGCCGCCACCACTTCCCCCGGCACGTGGTAATACACCTTCGGCTCCGCGGCGCGGATGAAGGCCTGCACGCGCTCGTCGGCGGCGGCGATGTCGGTGCCCTCGGGCACGAAGGTCATCACGCGCACCATCGCGCCGTCGGTGCGGTTGCGGGTGAGCGCGTCCCAGAAGATGAACCACTTCACCAGGTACTCGCTGGTGAGGTAGCGGCCGCGCTGCATGAACCAGTAGTAGACCAGCGCCCGCTGGCCGCGCTGCTCGATGACGACGCGGTTGACGGGCAGCGCCCCGCCGTCGGGCAGAAGATCGGGCAGCTCGCGCTGGGCGATGTCGGTGATGAGCCAGCCGCCGCCGGGCAGGCAGGCGCGCGGGGAATGCACGGTGGCGTCCTTGCGCTGGGAGTCGTAGTAGGCGATGTAGAGCTCCACCGGCAGCGGGCTCGCGGCGGCGCTGTAGCTCGCGATCAGGTAGTCGCTCGGTTTCAGGACTTCGAGGACCTCGGTTTCGAGGCGGCTGTCCTGCCCTTCCCACTGGCCGATGACGAGCGGGAAACGCTGCAGCGTGACGCGCTCGGGCACGAGTTCCTCGCGCGCGCCGATGGCGAACGAGCCGACCGCCCCGGCCACGACGAGCACGAGCGCCGCGGTGACGGGTGGCTTCAGCCCCCCCTGCGGCACCAGGTAGCGGAAGTCGCCGAGGGCGGGGATCTCCACCTCGAAGGTCTCGGCGAGGCGCCGGCCGCTCGCGAGCGAGAACAGCGCCATCTCCAGGAACAGCAGCGCGATGCAGGCGACGAAGATGATCCAGCCCTCGAAGTAGTGCAGGAAGCCCTCCGCCTGCGAGGTGCCGTACTGGTTCACCAGCACGCCCGTCACGGCGATGCGAAAGCTGTTCATGAGGATGGTGATCGGCACCGCGGAGAGGAAGATCACCACCTTCTGCCACAGCCGGCCGCGGAAGATGTAGGCGCAGAAGAAGGCGAAGCTCGTCAGCGGGAAAAGGTAGCGCAGCCCGCTGCAGGCCTCCACCACCTGCAGCTTGTACACGCCGAGGTCGATCACGTTGCCCTCGAGGTACACGCTGATGCCGACCAGGCGCAGGAAGGCGGTGCCGATCTGCGAGGACCAGAGCTGGAAGAGGCCGGAGAGGTTGTAGGTCACCAGGTTCGGCAGCGGGATCATGAAGAAGAGGTATGCGAGCCCGGCCCAGACGACGGCCGACGCGCGCACCCCGATCACCGCCACCACGAGGCCAAGGAGCGTGATCAGGAAGGCGTACTGCACGATGGTGGCGATGGCGCTGAACTCGCCGAGCAGGAACACCACGAAGCCGAAGGCGACGATGCCCGCCCCCGCCCAGGAGGCCTGCATCGGCACGCGCTGCAGGTCGGTGGCCCGGGCCCAGATCAGGTACAGGCTGATGAACGGGATGAGGAAGCTGTGCTGGTACTCGGGCATCTGCCACTGGATCAGCACCATCTTGGCCAGCCCCTCGTCGAACATGACGACGAGCGCGGCGAGCACGAGCAGGGCCAGGGAGAGCGGCAGCCAGGTGGAACGGGTCATGAGGGGCGGGTCAGTAGGCCTTGCCATCGCGGAACAGTACCATCACGGTCCTGATCAGAATCTTAAGGTCGAGTGCCAGCGACCAGTGGCGCAGGTAGTCGAGGTCGTACTGCACGCGCCGCTCCATGTCCTCGATGTTGGCCGTCTCGCCGCGGCAGCCGTTCACCTGGGCGAGACCCGTGATGCCCGGGGCCACCTTGTGCCGGACCATGTAGCCGCTGATCAGGCGCCGGTAGGCCTCGTTGTGGGCCACGGCGTGCGGGCGCGGGCCGACCAGGCTCATGCGCCCCTGCACCACGTTGAAGAGCTGGGGCAGCTCGTCGAGCGAATACTTGCGCAGGATGCGGCCGACCGGCGTGATGCGCGGGTCATCCTTCGTGGCCTGCGTCACCTGGGCGCCGTCCTCCGAGACCGTCATGGTGCGGAACTTCCACACCACGATCTCCTCGCCGTCCAGGCCATAGCGGCGCTGGCGGAAGAGCACGCTGCCGCCGGTGCTCAGCTTCACCGCGATCGCGACACCGATGAAGAGCGGCAGGCCGATCAGGATCATGAGCGACGCGAGCACGAGATCGCTCGCCCGCTTGGCGAGCCCGCGCCAGCCGGCGAACGGCGTCTCGCGCAGCGCCACCACCGGGGTGCCGCTGATGTCGATGGTGCGCGCCTGGATCAGGTCGAAGACGAAGACATCGGGCACGTAGTAGATCGAAGCCGTGGTGTCCTGCAGCTCGCTCAGGAGCTGGCCGGTGCGCTCCAGGTGGTTGAACGGCGTGGCGATGAACACCGTGTCGATGCGGTGCGCACGCACGTAGCTCGCCAGATCCGCGAACCGGCCCCGCACCATGCCGGTGAACGCCTCGCCACAGCGCTCGGCGCTGCGGTCGTCGAAGAGACCGTGGAAGATCAGGCCGAGCTCGGGGCGGTCGCGCATGGTCTCGATCAGCCGCTGGCTCACCCGGTTGCCACCGGCGATCACCGCCGAGCGCGCCTGGCCGGAGGCGATCAGGACGCGCCGCGACCACTGCCGCAGCACCACCATCAGGCCAGCCATCAGCGGCGGCGCCAGCAGGAACCAGGCAAACAGCACGCGGCGCGAAAACACCGCCGACACCTTGGTCGCATAGCCGAGCAGCAGCAGGAGCGCCACCACCAGGCACCACGCCAGGCCGATGTGGCTCGCCACCGTCCAGGTGCTGCCGAAGGTCGTCTGCTGCTCGGCGAGCACCGGCTTCATGAACAGCATGCAGAGCAGCGCCGCGATCACGGCCAGCGCCACGTACGCCCCGCTGAACGGCACGCGCATCACCACCGTGCTGGCATAGAGCACGGCCACGCACATCACCGGCGCGGCGAGGGACTGCATCAGGGCGACGAGGGCAGTCTTATAGTTGATCTTGAAGTGGGTGCCCCACATGACGGCAGGATTCTAACGTAAGTACCCGGAAATACGTGAATAAAGCTCTAATTTTCGGGGGGTCTGGAGGCCTTATGTCGCGTTGCCGCCAGGGCCCGGCGGGCGACCCCCGGCAGCGAGCCAGCATAGCGCCGAAACCCCTGGCGACGGCGACCCTTCACCGCCCGGACAACTGCCGCAGCGCGCCGACGACAAAGAGCGTGTTGGTCACGAGATAGCGTTTCCAGAGCCGGCCGGGCTCCGAGGCCAGGCGGTGCAGCCACTCGAGACCCGCCTGCTGCATCCACCGTGGCGCCCGCTTCACGGTGCCGGCGTGGAAGTCGAAGGCGGCACCGACCCCGATCATCACCGCATGCACCCGGCCGCGATGCTCCGCCATCCAGATCTCCTGCTTCGGGCAACCGAGGCCAACGAACACCACACCGGCGTTGCTCGCGTTGATGCTCGCGACTGCCTGCTCGTCCTCCCCTGGCGTGAGCGGCCGGAACGGCGGCGATTGCGCACCGGAGATCGACAGGCGCGGAAACGCCTGCCGGAGGCGCCGCTGCAATTTCTCCAGCGTGTCGGGACTGCTGCCGAAGAGATAGATGGGGATCGCCTGGCGCTCGCAGCGCTGGCACAGCGCCCACATCAGGTCCGGCCCGCTGATCCGCTCCTGGTCGCGGAAGCCCTGCCGGCGCAGCATCCATGCGACCGGGGCACCGTCCGGCGTGGCCATGTCGGCACCGTCGATCACGGCGCGGTAATCCGGATCGCGGCTCGCGGTGACGACGACGTGGGCGTTGCAGATGGCGACGGTGCGGCTTTGGCGATTGGTGGCCCACGCCGCCAGCCGATCGATCGCCTGACTCCATCCGAGGGCGTCGATCTGCACGCCGAGGACGGGGCCGGTGCGGCGGTCAGGTGTGGTGCCGCTCATGCTCCACCATGGCTTCTTCATAGATACTCATGAGCAGCTCGTAATTGCGCTCCGGGGTGTAGCGGGCAACGTACTCGGCACGAGCTGCGTCCCCCATCCGTCGCATGGCGGCCGGATTCGCCTCCGCCCAGGCAATCTTCTCGCTCAGGTCCCTGGAATTGCCCGGCTCGAACAACAACCCGGTTCGACCGTCGTCGACCAGCTCGGCCAGTGCGCCGAGTCGGCTCGCGATGACGGGCAGGCCGCAGGCGAAAGCCTCGACCAGGGTTCGCGGAAAGTTCTCGTACCAGAGGCTCGGCAGGACGAGGTAAGCCGCAGCACGCATCCGGTGGAGGACATCATCCTGGGAGAGCGCGCCGAGCGCGTGCGCCGATTCATGCGACTGCACCTGCGCCAGTCCAGGCCCGTCCCCGGCCACGTCGAGAGTCACACCCGGTACACACCTGAGTGCATCGAGCATCAGCGTAACGCCCTTTTCCGGAGATAGCCGGCCAACGAACAACCCTCGTCGCGGCGCAGATTCAGCACCCCCCGCCGCCAGATCCTGCCCCTTTGCGATGTCGACAAAGTTCGGCTTGACGACGATGCGGGCCGGCGGCAGGCCTGCCTCGATGAACTTGCGGCGACAGAAATCGTTCAGCGCTATGTAGCGCGACACCTTGCGGTCCCACGTACCAGCGACCCGATGCGCTGCGAGCATCAACGCCAACACGGCGCTCTGTGCGGTCGAGTGCCGGTAGCAGCCGTGAGCCACGGCACGCCATGGCACACGACCCAGGCAGTCCTCGCAAACGCGTCCATCGCGCAGGAACATCGCCTGCGGGCAGGCAATTCGGAAATTGTGAAGCGTTTGAACGACCGGCACACCGGCGTGCCTTGCTGCCCAGAACACGCTCGGCGACACCAACGGGACGACGTTGTGGACGTGGACGACATCCGCAGGCAGCTCCCCAAGGAGCCGGCGCAAGTCAGTCATAGTCCGTGATGACCAGATCGCCTGCAACGCCGCCCGCGGAGCGGCAATGCCTGCTAGTTCGTCATTGTGACGCGAATACAGCCGGACCTCGTGGCCATGCCGTTGAAGCAGGTCCACTTCGGATTCGACGACCGCATCCTCACCGCCCCGATGCTGGTAATGGTTGTGAACCACCAGCACACGCAAAGGAGCATCTGACTTACGATCCATATATTTGCGAGCCGGCTTCTACGGGGCAGGCAGCACGAGGATCGGAGCCGGGCCGATCTCGACCACGGCCGGCATCGCGAGGGGCCGGCTGACGCCGTCTAGCACCTCCATCTGCTTCACAGCCCAGTCCTTGGGTACGGCCCAACGCAGATGACCCGCCGGCCGCCAGACTATCCAGGACTGGCCATGAGCCGGCGAAGTGACTCCACACAGCCAGACACCGTCCGACGATGTACGGCATCTATCGACTACCGCGCCACGCAGCCAGCCCGCCGTGACCGCATACGCGCGTGCTGCCGGCTTCAGTGTCCTGGACTTCGGCTCGATCAAGCCCATGGCCTTGTTGTCCCATGCGTACCAGTAGTTGCGCTCCACACCGCCCGCCCACAACAGAATAAGAAACCGCGAGACGTAGGCCGCCGCGAGATCCGGCGCGACGGGCCGGATATCGGCGCTGAAACCGACGGCTGTCGGGTCGGCGCGCGCCTCGGCGTTCTCGATGACCCAACCCGCCTCGGTGTTCCAGAGAGGCTTGTCCACACCGTGGCGGGCCAGCACCTCCCGTACCCGGGCGATGACGGGGACCGCCGCTTCCGGTGGTTGTGGCGAAACATAGAAGTGAAAGCCGATCACGTCGGCATACTGGGCACCGCCGAGGGCCAGGTACTCGTTCAGCCACCGTGTGCCACGATCGAAGCCGGTTGCCGACGGCGACACAACGATGGCTTGCGGATCCACTCGTTTGATGATTGCATGCGCCTCCCGAGCGAGCATGAGCATTGTCTCGGGCGTACCACTGAAGAACTTGGCGAGATTCGGTTCGTTCCACAGCTCGAAGACACGGATTCTTCCCCGGTAGCGGAGCGCCACGCGTTCGACGTAGCCCCGCCAGGCAGAGAGGTCGCGAGGCTCCGCAGCCTTCCCCGGTCCATAAGCCGATGGTTCCGTCGGTCGTGCCGATGCCCACGGCGGCGACAAACCGAGCGGCAGCACGAGTTCCACGCCATGGGCGTCCGCCAGGTCGGCGTAACGGTCCAGCCGTTCGAACTCCCAGCGCCTTGCCGTTGGCTGAATGTCTGTCCATGCCACCCTGGCATCCCACAAACGCCAGCTTCCGAACTCGACCTCGGGCCACGGCGTGACCGTATCGGCATCATGCAGATGCAACCCAAAGTATTGCCCGGTTACCGGCGCGGCCGCGGCTGGCGCCTGGCCGCCATGCGCCGCGCCGGTACCAACAACCAACGCACAGATGAAAGCCTGAACGAACCGACTGACAGCGCGGCCCGTCGCGCTGCACGTTGTCGCATTCGAGTCGAGCCAAGGAGCGATGGAGCAGTGACTGTCACACATCAGCGGTGCACGTGGATGCGCGGCAAACTGGCACGCCACTTGACGGCCCCCTCTACGAAGCGCTCCACCATCGCATCCAGGGTGTAGGTGCGGGAAGCCTCGTCACAGCCCGTCCTGAGACGATCTGCCAGTGAAGGATCCTCCAGTAGTCGCAGTGTGGCTTCGGCGATGGCACCGGCTGTCGGCGCCACCATCAGACCATTGCGGTCATGCTCGAGAAACGCGATTTCAGGACCATGGTTGCCGCAGCTAGTCGTGATCATCGGCACGCCTGATGAAAAGGAATCGAGGATCCCGAGGCCAACTGAACCAGGGTTAAGCAGAACATCAGCCGCTGCAAGCCACCGCGCCTTTTCCTCGCCCCGGATCGGTCCCAGATACCGCACCCATGGCAACGCCGCGATCTGCTCCTGCAACCATCCAGCCAGCGGACCCGCGCCAGCGACCATCAGTTCAAAATCAGGGCACCTTGCGTGTATCGTCGCTGCTGCCTCCAGCAGCAGGTCGAAGCGCTTTCCACCGTACAACGAGCCAACAAAGATAGCTACGGGCCCATCTCCGAGGCCAAGCTCCTGGCGCAGCCGGGGAAGGCTCCGTGATCGTGCCTTCACCACATTTGTCCGAAGCTCATGCGTATCGATGGCATTATTCAATACTGTCACTCGCTCATGCGGCACATCCTGCTGCATCAAACTAGCCGACAACTCCGTGTAGGCAAAACACCAGTCTGCTCGCGTTGCCAGAAACCGCTTCCAGCGGTGAGCCGGTCCCTTCAAATCACAAGACTGCAAATCGGCCCCATGGCCCCACAACCCAACACGGTAGGGATGCCGCCCCAGCAACTGCCACCAGTTGGCGAGCAACCGATTCTCTTGGGTTAGCACAACGAAGGTCGCGCCGACGAGGGGCGGTCCGAGGGACTGCCAGCACAGCTTCCCACCGAGCAGATAGTGGCACGCCACGTGTTCTGCCCATTCGATCGCTCCCTCATCCTGTTTCGATCGCTCCCCGTCTGTCGGATCGCCAACTACCAGACGCAGACGAAGACCAACGGCGTCAAGCGCTCCCTGAAGGGAGAGAAAGAAAGGAACCCGGTAGTGAGTTAAACGACGCTGTACGATGACAAGGTCTTGAGACATGTTTCAAAAGGCATACAAGCCAGCATGGCACGGTCTTTCATATCCGTATCCACTGTCATTTGGGCAAGCGGCGCCACAGGCGATTCTCTCTATGAAGACCATGCTCATCCGACCGTACAGCGATACTGCTCATACCGCGACCCGAAGCTGGCGGATATTTGACCGAAGTTTGCGCAAACTTTCACAAGCGCCTTGGCTCCAAGCTCCTTGCCAAACATCCAGCCAAATGATGAGAGAACGAGAGCGACTAACAGCAGAATGCCCCTGTAGACCAACCGGGCCACTCTCACGGGAAAAGCGCTATCTTTATTAAAGATCCTTGCATAGGACTGGCCACTACGAAAGGCGCGACGCAAGAGATAACCAAGATTGACGCGATCCATGCCAACATGCTCATAGACCATCGCTTCGTCACACCATGCCAACCGCCCGCCAGCCTTGTAGATCCTGTCGAAGAACTCCGTATCCTCCCCACCCGTCAGACCAAATGCTGAGTCGAATGGCGTTGACCATTTTCGTATCCAGCTCTTTGCCACGAGGGCGTTTCTTGTTGCGCCGACTCGCATGTCCGCCCCGGTTGCGTACCGTGGCGGCTCGAAGAATCGCCCTTTTTGAATCCAATCTGGCGCATTTGCCGGCAGAACTGGCAGAACCGGGCCGAAAACCGCCGCAGCTGAAGTACCCTTTGCCGAGTCAACCAAATGCTGCAACCAGCAAGGTTCGGCAAACTCATCATCATCGATAAATGCAACGAAGTCTGCATTCGATAACGACAGCGCCCTGTTTCGCGTCAGTGCGATGTTCTGCTCAGACTGTACGTCGTAGATGATTGGCCAGAGACTTACGCTCGAAAACTCCTTGACTGCATCCTTGGCCGATTCCGCAATATCGTTGTCAACGACGATGATGCGGATCACCATTTTGGGTGACAGCTCCTGACGGTTCAGACTGTCAAGCAATGTCCTCAGGAGCCCTGGGCGACGAAATGTCGCGACACAGATGTCTACACTGACACCAGCCGTAACCTCTCTGGTCACCTTCTCGGCCGCCTTGTCGATCACATCGACGGATCGAGTCACCCAGTCCATCCTTTGGGACTCGATCGTCCATGGCTGGTCAATGTTGGCAATATAAACATGACCAAGCTAAACAGTAACCAGAGTGCGCTTGGACTCCTGGCAAGGGACGCCTCGGTCACGTTATGCAGGAGAATGATCACGAGCAAAATCGCCAATGGCACCCATATCCTCGTGTCTATCCACACCGAACGGATGAGACGAGCGGCAGTAACAGCAACCAGCCAAACCACCATCGTTAACCCGATCCAACCGCCTCGCACCAGCACGTCGACGTAACCATTGTGAAACTGACTTACCCGCCCTACCCCCGCCCCGCCGAGCGACTGAAGCGCATCGAAACTCCAACCCAGGAGCGGGCGCTGTTCGATGGCCACGAACGCCACTTGCCACAGCTCTGTTCGGCCTGTAAGCGTCGGATTTCTGCCAACAATCTTCAGAAATACCTCCGACGCCACGATCTCTGGCATGAGGAGATTTCCGACAAATGCTCCAACAATGATGACGAGAAACAAAAGAATCGATAGCACGACTCGTTGCTCCGGCGCCCGCTCGAGCAACCACACCAGGCACGGCATACCAAAGATCGTTGCCAAGGCGAGCACACCCGCCGTTATGCTGTTGGCGCCATAAAGACTAATCAATGCCATGCCGATGGCAAATAAACACGCCAAACGAACTCGGGTTACTCGAGTCTGAGACCAGACCGCGCTGCTTGCCCACACAGTAACCAAGGCCGTCAGGCCTAACGTATTCGGATGAGACGAGAGCCCAACCCACCGAACGGTACCGCCAATGTTCATGGCGCCTCGTTCCGGCAGGATTATTACTGTTGCCAGCGATGCCACAATAATGACCCCGCCAGTCACCGCCAGCGTTCTGAACAATCGAGCTGGCTCGTTCCTTACGGCCATAACTGTAGCAATCACTACCGCGACAAAGCCGACCGCGTGCCCGATGGACACCATTACCTTCAGAGGAAAAAGGGACCAAGCTGTCGATGCCGCCATGAAAGCCAACAGGACGATGTAAGGCAGATTTTGCTTGAGCAGCAAGATAGCTTCGCGAGATCGCCGAATGCAAAGAACCAGCGCCAGCAGGTAGGTAGCGCCAAACAGATACTTGCGCTCTGGATCAATGTCAGCCTGAAGCGCCAGATTGAGTTTCCAGGCATCCGCTTGATGCAACGAGACCGTGCATCCAATGAATGCCAGGACCAAAGGCATCAGATAGCTGGCCGATACAGACCGACCATGGTTCGCAAGAGCGGATGCTCTAACACCGCTTTTCGATGATCCACCCCTAGGCGATAGCCCCGCCGTCACGTTCCCGCCCTAACGCGTCGCCGCCATTCTGTCGCCAACAGCAATGTGAGTGTTGCCTCGGCGCCCAGCAATGCGAGCAGACTTCCCTCGATGCCATAACTCGGGATTAGTACTAGCGCTGCAACAACGGCCACTAGTGCCGAAACAGTGTTTGCCTGCGTAATTTGCCGAAAGCCCTCATGGACCTGCAAGATGACGGAGTAATTTGATCGCGCAATCTGTAGCGCTAGTACCGCACCCCAGAGGACGACGAGATTTCTCATCGAGGTATATTCCGAAGAAAACAGAAACGGGACAATCAGATCCTCTATCGCGACCATCACCGCCACATACCCGACAATCGCCAACGACAACGTCAAGAAGATACGTCGGGCCCCCATTTCGATTTCATGGCGCCGTCCCTCGTGGCGAAGATTCGACCACATCGGCATCGTGATGCGACTGATGCCAGTATTCAGTAGCATGACCGGCATAAGAAGCAACCGTGCTGCGTTTGCCTCTGCCGTGCTGGCCGTGCCTGCCAGCAGCGACAGGAGGTAGACATAGCTCTGGTCCTGCAGCCAGGTCACACCAACTCCACCGAGCGCCCAACGGCCATGGATCCATGACTCGCGCAAGACTTTAACTTGATTGGTCAGCGACTGCCTCCATGGGAGCTGCGCACTCGCCAACGCCAGCCAACCCGACCCAAGCGACGCAAGACCGAGCATGCCAATGGCCAGAAGATACAATTGCTCCTGCGCCAAGGTACGTGCCAGCACTAGCCCGACAAACAGTAGGGCCACGTATGCAAGGTCGATAGTCAGCACAACCATCGGTCGAAGCTGAGTAAAGAAATAGCCGCGAGCGAACTCCCTCAGAAGAATCCCAAAACACGCCATACCGATTACTGCCGTGATTACTGCTGATCGCCCCGAGATAAGGCCCACGGTAGCAGCCGTCGCGACAAGACCAGATACCATGGCGAGCACCGGCAAAAACACGAGAAATTGACCTACAGCTAACGCGCCGCAGAACGGAGCCCGCTCCGGCGGCCGCTTCTGCGGGATACGAACCGTCATCTGAGTCGTGACGATGGCATTCTGAGCGCCAATCACAAGCAATATTGCTGCGTAAGCCAGAACGTAGGATCCGTATTCGTTCTTGGTGGTGTTCTGAATGAGAAAGACGCCGACAAGAAAATTGGCCAGGCTGAGAATGGCCTGGTCAACGAGACTGATCGTACCGTCCCGCAAATAGCGCGACATGAGCCCGTGCGGTTCGGTGAAGCGTTCGCCTCGGCGATGAGCCGCTTCAGCGACCGGATGCCACCTTCGCCCCCTCGACTGATCCCTTCCCGATCCGCCCTCCCCCCACCGGCAACCCCATCCTCACCCGGTCCCGCAGCACCGAGCGCACGGTGGCGCCCTCGATCTGCTCGTGGCCCTCCGAGAATCCGTAGACCAGGCACAGGTCGCACAGCGTGTTGACCAGGCGCGGGATGCCGTCGCTCGCGGCGGCGATGAGACGGATGGCGTCGACGGAGAAAGTGTCCGTGCGGCCGCCGGCGATCGTCATGCGGTGGCGGATGTAGGCGGCGACTTCGGCGGGCTTGAAGGGCGTGAGGTTGTAGGCGACCGAGACGCGCTGCGTGAGCTGGCGCAGTTCGGGCTTGCGCAGCAGCTCGCCGAGTTCGGGCTGGCCGACGAGGATCAGGTGCAGCAGGTAGTCCTTCTGGGCGTTGACGTTGGAGAGCATGCGCACCTCCTCGAGTCCCTTGACGCCCATGTTCTGCGCTTCGTCGACGATGAGCACGACGGGGTGGCCGGCGGCGTACTCCCGGATGAGGTACTGGACGAAGTCGTCGTAGAGCTCGACCTTGCTCTTGCCCTTGTAGTCGAGGCCGAAGGCCATGCAGATCCACTCGGCCATCTCGCCGAATGAATTGTGGGTGAAGTTGATGAGGCCGATCTTGAGGCCGGAGGTGGTGTCCACCTCGTCGAGCAGGCGGTTGACGAGGGTGGTCTTGCCGCAGCCGACCTCGCCGGTGATGACGGTGAAGCCCTGGCGGTTCTGGATGGCGTACTGCAGGAGCGTGAGCGCCGTGTTGTGGCGCTTGGACATGTACAGGAACGAGGGGTCGGGGAGGAGCTGGAAGGGGCGTTCCTTGAGGTTGTAGAAGGATTCGTACACGGTTCGATGTTCGCGATTGGGGGGGGCGGGGAATCAATATTCGCGACTGGCGTCGCTCCTACACGTCTCAATATTCGCGACTGGCGTCGCTCCTGCCCATGTTGAAATTCATGCGCGGGTGGCGGCGGCGTGCTTCATGTAGCCGTAGCCGCCGCGCGGCGTGTGGGCCTTGTTGAGCACGGTGCCGATGACGGGGGCGGCCTTGAGGACCTCGAGGGCGCGCTGCAGGTCGTCGCGGGAGGTGCCGCCGGCTTCGGCGACGAGGAGCATGGCGTCGGTGTACGGGGCGAAGGAGAGCGCGTCGTCGGCGGCGAGGATGGGCGGCAGGTCGAAGACGACGAGCCGGTCGGGGTAGCGGTGCTTCAGTTCGTTGACGAGCGCCACCATCTTCGGCGAGCGCAGCATCTCGGAGGAGTTCTCGATGACCTCGCGGCCGGGCAGGACGACGAGCCGCTCGATGGTCGGCGTGAAGAGGATCTGCTGGATCGGCACGTCGCGCAGCAGGTAGTCGCTGAGGCCGTATTCGGGCTGGTAGTCGAAGTAGGTGTGCACGGAGGGCTTGCGCAGGTCGAGGTCGACGAGCAGCACCGTGTGGGTGACTTCCATGGCCAGGCTGATGGCGAGGTTGATGGCGGTGAGGGTCTTGCCGCAGCCGGTGGCCGGGCCGGTGACGGCGACCGAGCTCCAGTGGTTCTCGCGCATGGTCTGCAGGACGCGCGTGCGCAGGATGCGGTAGGCGTCCCTGAGCTCGTGGTTCGGCAGGGCGGCGATGAGCCGGTTCTCGGTGAGCACGCGGTCGGGCACTTCCACGACCTTCGTGTACGTGTAGCGCACGCCGGTGGAGATGTCGTGCGGGGTGGCGGCGGGGCTGGCGGGGCGCAGCTCGGTGGTGCCCTGGCCGAGGTTCTGGGCGCGGTCGCGGCCGGCCTGCTCGAGTGCTTTGCGGATGCGTTCCATGACGGTCGGGTTCCCTGCTGTCCGTTACATGCCGAGGCGGCGCAGCGCGACGTACCAGAGCACGTCGAGGTTGACGAGGAAGAAGTGCACCAGCACTGCGAGTATCGCCAGCACCACGGGCGCGATGACGAGCAGGCTCAGGCGCACGTTACGCTTGTGGGTGCGGTCGAGCGAGTTCTGGATCAGCGGGATCTCGGCAAGTGGTGGTGAGCCCTGCACACGCTCGATACCGCGCGCACTGTTGATGGAGCCGTCGAGCGACTCGGCGATCTGCGGGAAGCCGAAGCCGGTGGCGAGCACCAGGATGATGAGAAGTGCCAGCAGCACCGGGCGGTTGGGGCTCGACGGCTGCAGCGGCAGGTCGGGCGGCTCGACCAGCGTGAAGCGCTCGCCCTTGCTCTGCGTCTCCATGGCCTGGCCCATCTTGGCGGTGAAGAGCCGGTCGCGGGCTGCCTGGTAGCTGGCGGTGGAGGTAGCCAGCCGGCGCTGCAGGGCGGAGAGCTGGCGCTCGACCTCGGACATCTGGCTCATGTTGCGCTCGAACTCGGCGAGCTTGGCCTGCACGGTGCCGCGCTGCTGGCGCAGCGCGATTTCCTGCGCGGTGAGCGAGTTGCGCTGGGCCTGCACCTGGATGTAGGCGGGGTTGTTCGGCTCCTGGGTCTCGCGCTTGCTACGGACCGGGGCGCCGGCGGCCTTCGCCTGGGCGGCCTTCGTGGAGTCGACCTGGCGCTGGAGCTGCAGGACCTCGGGGTGGTCCTCGCTGTAGCGCTCGCGGGCCTGGGCGAGCTGGCCTTCGAGCTGGCGCAGTTGGGCGCCGAGGTCCTGCGGGGCGACATCGCCGCCGACTTCGGCGCGCAGCGCCTCGATGTCGCGGCGCACGCGCACCACGTCGGGGTGATCGGCGCTATAGCGGCCTTCGAGGATGGCGAGCTGGCTTTCGAGCGCGCGCAACTGGTCGGCCGGCGGGGCCACGCCCTTGCCGTCGGGCATGATGAGCGGGGCCATGGGCTCGATCTGCGCGAGCTGCGCATCGAGCATGATCTTGGATTCCTCGATGCCCTTGAGCTGGCGGTCGATCTCGAGCAGGTCGGCATCCGAGCGCTGCATCACCTGCAGGTTGAAGGCGGCGAGCTCGGGCAGCGAGCCTTCGTTGTCCTTCTTGAGCTGGGCCATCTGCGTTTCGAGCTCGCGCACCTCACCGTCGAGGCGGTCGACCTCGGCCTGCATGAACTGGCTGGTCTCGGCGGTCTGTTCGGTGCGGGAGCGCACGTTCTCGGCGAGGTAGAGCGAGACCAGTTCGTTGGCGACCTGGCGGGCGACGTTCGGGTCGTCGTGCTCGAAGCCGACCGTGAAGGCGATGGTGCTCATGCGCGCCAGGCCGCTTTGCGGGTCGGGCAACTGGGCGTCGATGACGTCGATCTTGACGTCTTCCTGCACGTCCTGGACCAGCAGCAGGGTCGGCAGGTACTTGCGCTCGTCGGCGTAGAGGTCGAACTTCTCGATGATCTGCGCCATGTTGGTGCGGGTCATGACGCGCTGGTTGATCTGCTGGATCTGGCGCGCGGCGAAGGTCGTCACCGTGCTCGGCACCAGCCCGGGCGGGATCTCCGGGTCCTCGATGAGGATGGTGGCGACCGAGCGGTAGGTGTTCGGCCAGAAGAAGATCGCGAGCAGGCCGGCGACGAGGACGGCCGCGGCGATCTTCAGGGCGGTGCTGCCGCGCCGGCGCAGGGCGTCGAGGTAATCCTGCAGGCTGGCGGAATTCTCTTCGGGAAGGGCGATATCGTAGGCCATTCGGCTTCAGGCTCCTTGAGGACTCGTGGTCGCCGGGGGCTCTTGGTAATTTCCGGGGATCTTAGCCGGCGCGCACGTTCGCGTATGTGACCAGCCGCCCAGATAAGTGGCGTAAGCTGCTGTCGTGGTTGAATTCTGTCGAATCGAAATCCGGGTCTCGGGCGACTATACCATCAACGATGGGGGGCGGTGGTTGGGGGTTTCACCGGGTTTGGGTCGCGACTCCTACGGGTTCTGATCCGGCGTCATCGAATCGAAATCGCGACTGGCGTCGCTCCTACGGGGTTCTGATCGGGCGTCATCGAATCGAAATCGCGACTGGCG
>JADZBS010000070.1 GCA_020851975.1 Gammaproteobacteria bacterium
ATCCGGCGTGGGCTTGCCCCGTAGGAGCGACGCCAGTCGCGACCCGATCCCCGCGCCGTCGCCCGATCAGCACGCCGTAGGAGCGACGCCAGTCGCGACCCGATTCCCCGCGCCGTCGCCCGATCAGCACGCCGTAGGAGCGACGCCAGTCGCGACCCGATCCCCGCGCCGTCGCCTGATCAGCACCCCGTAGGAGCGACGCCAGTCGCGACCGATCCCTGCGCCTCCGCCCGAACCGTCGCGACCCGATCCCCCCCTACCGCACCAGCGCCCGCATGGCCTGGTCGAGGCCTTCGAGCGTCAGCGGGTACATGCGGCCGCCCATGAGCTCGCGCGTCAGGCCGATGGTCTGGTGCACGCCCCAGCGGTCCTGCGGTTGCGGGTTGAGCCAGGCGCAGCGCGGGTAGACGGCGAGCACGCGCTGCAGCCACACGGCGCCGGATTCCTCGTTGAAGTGCTCGATCGAGCCGCCGGCGCGGACGATCTCGTAGGGGCTCATGGTCGCATCGCCGACGAAGATCACCTTGTAGTCCTGCGCGAAACGGTGCAGCAGCGTCGGCACGGGGTAACGATCGGTGTGCCGGCGGGCGTTCTCGCGCCACACGCTCTCGTAGATGAAGTTGTGGAAATAGAAGTGCTCGAGGTGCTTGAACTCGGCGCGCGCCGCGGCGAAGAGTGCCTCGCAGCTGCGCACGTGGTCGTCCATCGAGCCGCCGATGTCGAGGAAGAGCAGCACCTTGACGGCGTTGTGCCGCTCGGGCCGCAGCCGCAGGTCGAGCCAGCCGGCGTTGCGTGCGGTGGCGCCGATGGTGCCGTCGAGGTCGAGTTCCTCGGCCGCGCCTTCGCGGGCGAAGCGGCGCAGCCGGCGCAGCGCGAGCTTCAGGTTGCGCGGGCCGAGATCCTCGGCGTCGTCGAGGTCGCGGAACTCGCGCCGGTCCCAGACCTTCACCGCGCGGCGGTGGCGGGACTCCTGCTGGCCGATGCGCACGCCCTCGGGGTTGTAGCCGTAGGCGCCGAAGGGCGAGGTGCCCGCCGTGCCGATCCACTTCGAGCCGCCCTGGTGGCGTTCCTGCTGCTCGGCGAGGCGCTGGCGCAGCGTCTCCATGAGCTTCTCCCAGCCGCCGAGCGCCTCGATCGCGGCCTTGTCGGCCTCGCTCAGGTGCAGCTCGGCGAGCCGGCGCAGCCACTCCTCCGGCACGGTGGCGGTGAGGTCGGCCGGCAGCGTGGCGAGGCCGCGGAAATAGGCGGCGAACACGCGGTCGAAGCGGTCGTAGTGGCTCTCGTCCTTCACCAGCGCGGCGCGCGCCAGGTGGTAGAAGCCCTCGACGCGGTAGTCGGCCACGCCGCGCGCCATGGCCTCGAGCAGCATCAGGTACTCGCGGATCGTGGCCGGCACGCCGCCGGCGCGCAGCTGCAGGAAGAACGCGTCAAGCATTGCGCCGCGACATGAACACCAGGCGCTCGAACAGGTGCACGTCCTGCTCGTTCTTGAGCAGCGCCCCGTGCAGCGGCGGGATGAAGCGGCCCTGGTCGGGCGCGTGCAGCGCCTCCACCGGGATGTCCTCGGCGGCCAGGAGCTTCAGCCAGTCGAGCAGTTCGGACGTCGAGGGCTTCTTCTTCAGGCCCGGCACCTCGCGGATGGTGAAGAACGCGTTCAGGGCCTGGTGCATCAGCTCGCGCTTCAGGCCCGGATAGTGCACCGCGACGATGCGCTCCATGGTCTCGCGGTCGGGGAAGCGGATGTAGTGGAAGAAGCAGCGGCGCAGGAAGGCGTCGGGCAGCTCCTTCTCGTTGTTGCTGGTGATGATGATCGCCGGGCGGTGTTGCGCGCGCACCAGCTGCTGCGTCTCGTAGACGTAGAACTCCATGCGGTCGAGCTCGCGCAGCAGGTCGTTCGGGAACTCGATGTCGGCCTTGTCGATCTCGTCGATGAGGAGCACCGCCGGGGTGGACGACTCGAACGCCTCCCACAGCGGCCCGCGCTTGATGTAGTGGGCGATGTCCTGCACGCGCGCCTCGCCGAGCTGGGAGTCGCGCAGCCGCGCCACGGCGTCGTACTCGTAGAGCCCCTGCTGTGCCTTGGAGGTGGACTTCACGTGCCACTGCAGCAGCGGGCGGCCGAGCGCGCGGGCGACCTCGGCGGCGAGCAGCGTCTTGCCCGTGCCCGGTTCCCCCTTGATGAGCAGCGGCCGCTCGAGGACCACGGCGGCGTTGACCGCCATCATCAGGTCCTCGGTGGCGACGTAGGTATCGGTGCCGGTGAAGCGCATGGGCAGATCTCGTCTGGGACGGGCGACAGACGGCAAGGATACCCGCGACGGGCCGCCGGCGCAGACGGCCGTCAGCGCTGCCGCCGGACCAGCGCCGCTTCAGCGCATCTGCGCTTCGGGCACCGGCCCGAAGTACATCTCGAAGCCGACGCCGGCGCCCGGGTTGGCGTCGCGGTGCTCGGTCGGATATTCCTTCGGCCAGGTGAGGCTGGTGCGCAATTCCAGGAACAGCCAGGGCCGCCAGACGCTGCGCCGGTAGCGCAACTGCAGCCCGTAGTCGCGCACCGGCACGTCGGTGTTGACCACGCCGTTGACGAAGCCGGTGTAGGCAAGACCGGAGCGGTTACCGAGGCTCTGGAAGGTGATGAGCGCCGAGTACCACTCCAGCCGTTCCACGTCCTCGGCGAGCGTGGCACCGTTGTCCCAGCGCAGCAGCAGCCGTTCGCTGAGCAGCTTGTCGAAAGTGAGTTCGGTGGTCTCGCCCACGCCGCGGCTGTCGCGCCAGAACACGGTCTGGCGTGCACGCAGCGTCATGTCGTCGCCGAAGACGAAGTTGTGGCGATACGTGCCCTTGGTGTACGGATCGACCGGTGTGCGCAGGCGCACGCCGGCGCCGAAGTCGAAGCCGTTCTCCAGCGCGCCCTGCCTGGAATAGCCGAGCCCCAATAGCCAGGACTCGTCGCGCACCTCGCCGAAGCTCGACGGCAGGCTGGTGCCCGATTCGCTCTGCGAATCCCCATCCACCTCCTGCTCGTCGACGCGGCCGAACAGCAGCTTCAGCCGTCGCTCGGCCGTCGGCAGCGCGATGCGCGCGCGCAGCCGGATCTTGTCGTCGAAGCCGTCGCGGTCGTCCCAGTGCTCGCCGATGCCGAGGCGGCCGAAGGTCTCGTCGGAGTCCTGGTCGTAGCGGCGGGTACCGAACAGCCCGTCGAACCAGCGGGCCGTGCCGCAGACGCTGAGATAGACGCCGCGCTGCACTTTGTCGACCAGTGCCTGTTGTCCGGACCCCGGCTTGTCGCAGAGGTAGTCCTGCGTCTCGCCGGCGGATGCGCCCGTCGACTCGGCCGGCGCGGGCGGCTCTGCGGGAAACGGCGGCTGGTCCGCCACGGCGGGCGCCGGCCCGGGCGCCTGCGCCCGCGCGACGGCAGCGCCGAGCAGTGCCGCCAGCAGCCCTGCTGCCGCGCCACAGATCCCGAGCCGGCTTCGTACTGCACCGTCCATGGCCCATCCCGAGCGCCCGAACGCCCTTCATCCTATACCCCGCGGCCGCCCCACCACAGCGACCCCGTTCGCGCTTCCCCCGGATCCATAGAAAAGGGTAGGAGCGACGCCAGTCGCGACCTATTCGCGACCTATTCGCGACCTATTCGCGACCCTCCCACGCAACACGGTCAACCCCGGCTCCCCACCTCGTCCCGAAGCACCAGGAAAAGCTCTGGGTCATTGGATCAGAGCATGACATCGGCACTTGAGCATCTCTGTGGCCCTGGCTTCACGGCCAGGCATTGAATGAACAGAATCACAAGCCTGACCCCATTTCCGATCGCTTTCCCTGGCGCCGCCCCCACCGCCCACCCGGTATGATGAGCACGCCACCGCGCCGTGGCCGGTCACGCCGCGCGGCGTGCCGGGCGGGCGCCAGGCGCCCGACACCGGTGTCCCGACATGAGCAGCAGTACCCCAGGCAAGCCGCTGATCGTGGCGCAGCAGCGCCGCACCCCGCCGGATGGCTAGGCGCAAAGGCGCCGGCCGGCGCGGATCCTGGCTTGCGCGCCTCGGGCGTGGCCTGAAGGCGACAGGGCGCGGCCTGTGGCGGCTGCTGCGGCTGCGCGTGGTGTGGATCCCGCTCGCGCTCGCCGCGGCCGGCTTCGCCGGCTACCTCGTCTACCTCGACCACCTCGTCACCAGCCGCTTCGACGGCCGGCGCTGGAACCTGCCGGCCCACGTCTATGCGCGTCCGCTCGAGATCTACGCCGGCCTGCCGCTGTCGGCGGACCGGCTGGTCGCCGAACTGCAGCGCCTCGGCTACCGCAGCGTCAGCAAGCCGGCGCAGCCGGGCACCTTCCGGCGGGTCGGCGGGCGCGTCGACCTGGTCACACGCCCCTTCGCGTTCTGGGATGGCGAGCAGGGCGCCGAGCGTGCCTCGGTGGCGTTCTGGGGCGCCGCCGTGGCGGGCGTGCGCCAGATCGGCGGCGGGCCACTGCCGCTGGTGCGCCTGGACCCGCTGCTCATCGGCAGCGTGTTCCCGGCGGACGGCGAGGACCGGATCGTGCTCGGCCCGGACGAGGTGCCGGCCCTCATCCCGTCGGCACTCAAGGTGGTGGAGGACCGTCGCTTCGAGGAACACCCCGGGGTGGACGTGGTGGCGATCGCGCGCGCGGCATTCGTCAACGTCGCTGCCGGTGCGGTGCGCCAGGGCGCGAGCACGCTGACGCAACAGCTGGTGCGCAGCTACTTCCTCAGCAACGAGCGCACCCTCACGCGCAAGCTGCGCGAGGCGCTGATGGCCGTGCTGCTCGAGCTGCACTACCCGAAGGCCGACATCCTCAACGCCTACGTCAACGAGATCTACCTCGGCCAGGACGGCAGCCGCGCGATCCACGGCTTCGGCCTGGCGAGCCAGTTCTATTTCGGCAAGCCGCTCGGCGAACTGCAGCTTCACGAGATCGCCGCGCTGGTGGCGATCGTGCGCGGGCCTTCGTACTACGACCCGCGCCGCCACCCCGAGCGCGTGCTGGAACGGCGCAACCTCGTGTTGCGGCTGCTCGCTGCCGACGGCGTGGTGAGCGAGACCGAGGCGAAGCGCGCGACGGCGCGCAAGCTCGGCGTGGCGCTGGAGCGCGGCGCCGGGGCCACGTATTTCCCGGCCTTCCTCGCGCTCGTGAACCGCGAGCTGGCGGCGAGTTACCGCCACGATGACCTCACCACCGCGGGCCTGCGCATCTTCACCAGCCTCGACCCGATGCTGCAGTCGCAGGCCGAGCAGGCGCTCGCCGCCGGCGTCAAGCGGCTGCAGCGGCCGAGCAAGGCGCCGCTCGAGGGCGCCGTCGTCGTCGTCAATCCGCAGACCGCCGAAGTGCTGGCCGTGGTCGGCGGGCGGCGCGCCGGCTTCGAGGGCTACAACCGCGCGCTCGATGCGCGCCGGCCCGTCGGCTCGCTCGTCAAGCCCGTGGTCTACCTCGCGGCGCTCGAGCACGGCCACACGCTCGCCACCCGCGTCGCCGACGCGCCGATCGAGGTGCCCCTGGCGCGCGGCAAGACCTGGAGCCCGCAGAACTTCGACGGCCAGTCGCATGGCGACGTGCCGCTGGTACGGGCGCTCGCCGAGTCGATGAACATGGCCACCGTGCGTCTCGGCATGGAGGTCGGCGTGCCGCGCGTGGTGAAGCTGCTGCGCAAGCTCGGCGTGGAAGGTGACCTGGCGGCCAACCCGTCGCTGCTCCTCGGGGCGCTCGACCTGGCGCCGCTGCAGGTGGCGCAGCTCTACGGCACGCTGGCGAGCGGCGGCTTTCGCACGCCGCTGCGCGCCGTGCGTTCGGTGCAGGGTCCGGACGGCGAGCCGCTCACGCAGTTTCCGCTGCAGACCGAGCAGGCGGCCGACCCGGCTGCGGTGTACCAGCTCGACCAGGCCCTGGTGCAGGTCATGCAGCGCGGTACCGGGCGCTCGGCCCGCGCGCGGCTGCCCGCCGACGTGGTCGTCGCCGGCAAGACCGGCACCTCCAACGACCTGCGCGACCGCTGGTTCGCCGGGTGCTCGCAGGACCTCCTGGCCGTGGTCTGGATGGGCTACGACGACAATGAACCGACCGGGCTCACCGGGGCGAGCGGCGCGATGTCGGTGTGGAGCGACTTGTTCGCGCGCGTGCCGCTCACCTCCTTCCAGGCGCCGGTGCCCGAGGGAATGGTCGCGATCGACATCGACTATGCTACGGGCCTCGGTGTCGGGCCCGGCTGCGGCGACCCGGTGCAGGTGCCGGTGCCCGCGGGCACCGAGGTGCCGCTGCTGCCGGGCTGCGCCGGCGCCGATGCCGCACTGGAGAACCCGTTGCAATGGTTGCGCGACCTCATCCGCTGATCGGTGCACTGGCGCTGGCGCTCGCCATCGCCGGCTGCACCGTGCCCGTCTACGAGCCGCCGCCCCTGCCGCCCGTCGCACCGGCCCCGGCACCGCCACCGCCGCCAGCGCCCGACACGGGCAACCTGCCCGAGGTGCCGGCGCCCGCGCCGGAACCGCTGCCGCCCGCGCCGATCCCGCCACCCCCGCCGCCGCCTTCGAGCGGCGCGACGGCGGCGCTTCTCGAGCAGGGCCGCCAGCAGGCAGCGGCCGGCAATTACGCCATGGCGACGTCGTCCCTGGAACGCGCCCTGCGCATCAATCCGCGCGACGCGGACTTGTGGTGCGAACTCGGCCGCGTGAAGCTGCGCCAGGGCGACGCCGGCCAGGCGCAGAACATGGCCCAGCGCGGCCTGGCGGTCGCCGGCAACGACCCCGATCGCCGCGCCCGCTGCGAAGCCCTGCTCGCCGCCGCCCGTCGCAGCCCCCTGTAGGAGCGACGCCGTAGGAGCGACGCCAGTCGCGAATATTCTTCTTGCGAATATTCTTCTTCGCGAATATTTGAATTCCCTTCATCGCCATCCCCCCGCCTCGCCGGCCGGACACCCGCCGGCGGGACGCTCCCTGCGGGCATCCTGCCCTCCGCTCGCTCGGGTCTCGCAGGCGCTCGGCATCCTGCCTCGCTGGCTCGACACGCCCGCCACCGGGCGCCCGCCCGCCGAGGCTGCCTCTCGCGCCAACGTGCAGGAACGACGGGTATCACCCTGTAGGAGCGACGCCAGTCGCGATTCTTTTTCTCGCACCGTTCGCGATGCCGCCGAGTCGGGCTGCCGTCAGGGCCCG
>JADZBS010000071.1 GCA_020851975.1 Gammaproteobacteria bacterium
ATGTCCTGGGGTGCGCGCCTGGTCGGACGCCCGCTGCTGATGCGTTTCGGGAACTACGTCCTCATCACGCCGGCGAAGATCGTCGGCGCCGAAGCCTGGGCCAACCACTACGGCACCGTCGGCATCTTCATCTCGCGCCTGCTGCCCGTGATCCGCCACCTGATCGGCATCCCGGCGGGCATCGTGCGCATGCATTTCGGCTACTACTCGCTGGCGACGGTCGTCGGATCGGCCATCTGGTGCACGGTCCTCGCCTGGCTCGGGGTCACGGCCGGTCAGGACGCAGCCCTGCTCGAAGGCGACCTGCACCGCATCACGCTCTGGGTCGGCGGCGTGCTGCTCGTGCTCGGCGGCATCTACTACCTCTTCGTCCACCGCCAGATGCGCGCCGGGCGCCACTGAACCCGTGCAGCAGAACCCGCCGTATCCCCGCCCCGCCTACGCCTGGTATTGCCTGGCGATCATCTGCCTCGCCTACCTCTTCGGTTTCATGGACCGGATCATCGTCGGGCTGCTCACGCCGGCGATCCAGCAGGACCTCGGTCTCAGCGATTCGGAAATGGGCGTGATCCAGGGGCTCGCCTTCGCCGTGTTCTACACGCTGTTCGGCCTGCCCATCGGCTGGGCGGCCGACCGCCTGAACCGCAAGTGGCTGCTCGCTGCCGGCACGACCCTGTGGAGCCTGATGACCGCCGGGGCCGGCCTGGTGCGCAGCTTCGGCGGGTTGTTCGTCATGCGTGCCGGCGTGGGCGTCGGCGAAGCGACGCTCAATCCCTGTGCGACGTCACTGATCGGCGACTCCTTCGAACCCCGCTCGCGGCCCAAGGCCTTCGGCATCTACACCATGTCCACCGCCCTCGGCGCGGGCGTGGCCTATCTCGGTGGCGGCCTCATCCTCGGCTTCGTCGGCGTCGGCAGCGGCGGGCGCTCTTTCGAGATGCCCCTGCTCGGCCCGATCCCGGCCTGGCAGGCGGTATTCATCATCATCGGGGTAGCCGGCCTCGTGCCGGCGCTCCTGCTCGCCCTGACGGTCCGTGAACCGCAGCGTCGCGATCTCGCCCGCCCGGGCACGGATACAGCCCCCGCTGGTGCCGGCGCGTTCATCCGCCAGAATCGCCGCACGCTCGCCTGTCATCACCTCGGCGTGGCCCTGATCGTGCTCGCCGTGTACGGCTGGGTGAACTGGCTGCCGGCATACTTCGTGCGCCTGCACGGCTGGCCGGTGGCGAAGTTCAGCATCTGGTACGGCCTGCTGGGCGGGTTGACCGGCATCGTCTCGGCGGTGAGCAGCGGCTTCGTCACCAACTGGTTCAAGCGACGCGGCCACGCCGACGGCGCCATGCGCACGGTGCTCGTGGGCGGCGTAGGACTGACACTCGGCACCGGCATCGCGCCGCTGCTGCCGACACCGGAGCTGGCCCTCGCCGGCTTCGTCGTCGCCGGCATTTTCAACAACTACGCCCCGGCCCAGGCGCTGGCAGCGATCGCCGAGATGACGCCGAACCAGCTGCGCGGTTTCGTCACGGCAGTCTACGTGCTGGTGATCGGCATCGCCGGTGCCGGCCTCGGCCCCTTTGCCATGGGCTGGGTGACGGACCACGTGTTCGGCGACCCGCAGAAGATCCACTATTCGATGGCCCTGGTGACGATGGTCTCGGGCCTCACCGGCAGCGCCCTGATCGCCCTCGGCCTGAAGCCCTACCGCGCAAGCCTCGCCCGCGTCACCTGGCACTGAACCCGTTAGCGCAAAGGGTAGGAGCGACGCCAGTCGCGACCCTCTGTCGCGATCTTTATCTTCCCGACCGCTTCTTCTCGCGATTCCTTTCTCTCACCGCCCGGTCGTCGGGCGTACGCAGCAACGGTTTGGAGCACCGGGTAGGAGCGACGCCAGTCGCGACCCTCTGCGGAGCCCGGATTCGCGACCCCGATCCTGAATGGCACGGCGAAGACCCAAAAGAGGAATCGCGACTGGCGTCGCTCCTACCCGTCGCTCCTACAGCGTCGCTCCTGCCCGTCGGGCCTACGTGGCGAGCCGGGGGGTGCGCAGCGCGAGGGCGATGCCGCCGAGGCCGAGCAACAGCACGACCAGTCGTGCGACGCTGCCGAGGACCGGGATGCCACTGGCCAGCGCCAGTGCGACCAGCACGAGGAACAATCCCAGCAGGCGCATGACGAGCGACGGTTGTGCACCGAGGCGGAGCGCGGCCAGCGCCCGGTCGCCACAGTAAAGCGCTCCGAGCACGTAGGCGGCGATCAACGTCGCCAGGTAAGTCAGCAGCAGGATCACCGCCAGGGGAATGCCGACCAGCGTGATCACCAGCACCGCCACCAGCACCGGCGTACAGACCAGCACCACGAAGCCGAGTCCGAGTCCCAGCCACGGCTGTGCGATGAGCGCCGCCGTGGTCCGCTGCGAAAAGCCCGCGAGCCCCCAGGCCAGCAGGGCACCGACGACGAGCAGGCCTGCCAGTCCGATCCAGCCCACGCGGCCGGCTGCATCGTCGCCGTCCCAGTCACCGGACGTCGGCCCGACAGCCGGGTCGTCTTCGCGCACCATCCCGCCACCGACCACGACATCGGGCGGCAGCTCGACCGGGTCCGACGCACGGTAACGCAATGTCCCGCCGATGCGCGTCCCCGGCAGCACGGTCAACCGGTGGGCATAGACACGCACGTCACCGTCGACCTCGGCACCGAGCGTCACCTCGTCGCCGGCCACGGTGAGGTAATCACCGAAGTGACCGCGTGCCTCCACCGTGCCACCGGCCACGGCGGCACCACCCTCGACGAAGGTCTGTGGGGTCATCGTCACGCTGCCGCCGGCGAGGCGCACGTTGCCGCCGATGCGCGCATCGACCTCGATGCGCCCGCCAGCCGCGTACAGGTCATCGCCCACCGTGGCGCGGATCGCGACCGTGCCGCCCGCGACCGTGGCATCGCCGCCGATCGAGGCATCGCTGTCGACGCTGCCGCCGGCGAGCAGTGCATCACCATCCACCGGCTCGGCCAGCACCACACTCGCCCCCGCCTGGAAGCGGTCGGCGCCCATCGCACCGGACAGCTCCTCGGTGGGCCCGGCCAGTGCCGGGCCGGTGAGCCACAGGAGCCACAACCCGCCCAATCCAAGTCTCGCTACCTGCCTTGCCGAAGATGCCTGCATGGTCGTGGCCCCCATCCGATCAGTAGGTCAGCACGGTGCGGATCGACTCGCCGCGATGCATGAGGTCGAACGCGTGGTTGATCTCACGGTGCGGCAGCGTGTGGGTGATCAGCTCGTCGATGCGGATGCGCCCGTCCATGTACCAGTCGACGATCTTCGGCACATCGGTACGCCCGCGCGCCCCGCCGAAGGCTGTGCCCTTCCAGACGCGACCGGTGACGAGCTGGAATGGCCGGGTACGGATTTCCTGGCCGGCGCCTGCGACGCCAACGATCACCGACACGCCCCAGCCACGGTGGCAGCACTCCAGCGCCTGGCGCATCAGCTCGACGTTGCCGACACACTCGAAGCTGTAGTCCGCACCGCCATCGGTCAGCGACACGAGGTAAGGCACCAGGTCGCCCTGCACCTCCGCCGAGTTGACGAAGTGCGTCATGCCGAAGCGCTCTGCCATCGCCCGCCGCGTCGGGTTGCGGTCGACCCCGACGATCTGCGCGGCCCCGGCCAGGCGCGCGCCCTGGATGACGTTGAGTCCGATGCCACCGAGGCCGAACACGACCACGCTGGCACCCGGCTCCACTTTCGCGGTGTTGATCACCGCACCGATGCCCGTGGTCACGCCGCAACCGATGTAGCAGACCTTGTCGAAGGGAGCGTCCTCGCGGATCTTCGCCACCGCGATCTCCGGCAGCACGGTGTGGTTGGCGAAGGTCGAGCAGCCCATGTAGTGGTGGAGCATGGTGCCGCCGCGGGCGAAGCGGCTGGTGCCATCCGGCATCACGCCGCGGCCCTGGGTGGCACGGATCGCGGTGCAGAGGTTGGTCTTGCGCGAGGTGCAGGACTTGCACTCCCGGCACTCCGGCGTGTAGAGCGGAATCACGTGATCACCCGGACGCACCGACTTCACGCCGGCACCGACATCGACGACGACACCGGCTCCTTCGTGGCCCAGGATCGCGGGAAACTGTCCCTCCGGGTCGTTGCCCGAGCGGGTGAACTCGTCGGTGTGGCACACGCCGGTGGCGCGGATTTCCACCAGCACCTCGCCGGCACGCGGGCCGTCGAGGTCGATGTCATCGATTTCCAGCGGCTTGCCGGCTTCCCAGGCGATCGCTGCACGGGTCTTCATCGGGTGTTCCTTCGCAGCGGGAGGCACCCAGTGTGCTACAGGGCGCGGGCCCGCGCCACGGCCAGCGCCCTCAGGCGGCCATCGCGAAACGCACGACCCCGTCGGTTCCGGTGACCGCGCGCATCTCGCCCCGGGCCGCGAGCAGGTGCAGGTGCGCGATCGCCTCGCCCATCGCGAAGGCGGTCTGGTGGGCATCGAGCTGGCGGTGGAACAGCACAGGCAGCAGTTCGGCTGCGCTGTGGGCAGTCGTGCGACAGGCGCTGCGCACGTCGGCGAGCCTGGCCTCGTGGTGCGCCTCGAGTTCGCCGATGCGCTCGTGCAGGCCGACGAACGGCCGCCCATGCGCCGGGAGGACGCGCACGCCGGGCGGCAGCGCCCGCATCCGCCCGATCGACCCGAGGTAGAGTTCCAGCGGATTGGCCTCGGGCTCGGTCGCGAACACGCTGACGTTGGTGCTGATGCGCGGCAATACCATGTCGCCGGAGATAAGCAGATCGAGTTCGGCACTGTGGAGCGCGATGTGCTCGGGCGCGTGCCCGTAGCCGGCGATGCAGCGCCACTGCACGCCGCCGATGTCGAGCACGAGCCCGTCCATGAGGCGGTGGTACTGGCCGGGAACGTCCGGCACGCCGTCGGCATAGAAGCGACGGCGCCCACTCACCTCCCCGAGCACGACCGGATCGGTGAGACCGTGGCGCGCCAGGAACCGCGCAACCGCACCGATGTCGGTGCCGTTGCCGGTTCCGGCAAACAGCCGTGCCGCATGCCAGTCGGTGGCGCTCATCCACAGCGGACAGGTGTGCCCGGCCGTGCTCCAGCGTCGTGTCAGCCAGTCGGCGAGGCCGACGTGGTCCGGATGCAGGTGGGTGACGATCACCCGCAGCACCGGCAGGCCTTCCAGACCGTTTGCGAACAGTTGCTCCCAGGCCGCGCGGGTGGCGTCGTTGGCGATGCCGCAATCGACGATCGCCCAGCCGTCACGCCCGTCCTGGCGATCGCGCAACAGCCAGAGATTGACGTGGTCGAGGGCGAACGGCAGCGGCATGCGCAGCCAGCGCACGCCGCGCGCCACGTCGAGCGTCGTGCCCACGGCCGGCACGGTCTCGCCGAAAGGATAGGCGAGCTGACTCATCGACCGCGTGCGTTGCGCCCCGCGCCCCGGTGCCGCTGGCGCCCGCCGCTGCGACGCTGCTGGGAACCCGGGTGACGCTGCCCACCGTGAGGGGTGTGGCCACCGCGGGGAGCGTCATGGCGCGCGTGCCCGGAGCCACGTTCCGGCTCCGCGAGCACCTCGAACTCCGGCAGGGCCACGACCGGAATCGGCTGGCGCAGGAGTCGCTCGATGTCGCGCAGCAGTGACGCCTCGTCGGGGGCGACGAGTGACACGGCACGGCCGTTCAGCCCGGCCCGTGCCGTGCGCCCGATGCGGTGCACGTAGTCCTCGGGCACGTTGGGCAGCTCGTAGTTGACGACGACCGGCAGCTCCTTGATGTCGAGCCCGCGGGCCGCGACCTCGGTCGCCACCAGCGCCGTGATGCGTCCCTGCTTGAAGTCGGCGAGCGCGCGGGTGCGTGCCGCCTGGCTCTTGTTGCCGTGGATCGCGGCCGTGGCGATGCCGGCGCGCTCGAGCTGCTGGGCAAGCCGGTTGGCACCGTGCTTGGTGCGCGTGAACACCAGCGCCTGCGGCCAGCCCTCGGCCTTCACCAGGTGGGCCAGCAGATGGCGCTTGTGCTCCTTGGGCAGCCGGTAGGCGCACTGGTCGACGCGCTCGGCCGTGGCGTTGCGCGTGGCGACCTCGATCGCCACCGGATCGTGCAGGAAACGGGCGGCGAGCGTGCGGATGTCGTCGCTGTAGGTCGCCGAGAACATCAGGTTCTGACGCACCGCCGGGAGCAGCTTCAGCACGCGGCGGATGTCGTGGATGAAGCCCATGTCGAGCATGCGGTCGGCTTCGTCGAGCACGAACACCTCGACCGCGCCGAGGTCGACGGCACGCTGCCCGGCGAGATCGAGCAGCCGGCCCGGCGTGGCGACCAGCAGGTCACAGCCCCGCCGCAGGGCATCGACCTGCGGATTGATGCCGACGCCGCCGAAGACCACCACCGTGCGCAGGTTGAGGTAGCGGCCGTAGTCACGGGCATTCTCGGCCACCTGCGCGGCGAGTTCGCGGGTCGGCGCGAGCACCAGGGCACGCGGTGCGCGGCCGGTGGCGGCGCGCAGGCGTTGCAGGATCGGCAGGACGAAGCCGGCGGTCTTGCCCGTGCCCGTCTGGGCACCGGCGAGGACGTCGCGGCCGGCGAGCACCGCCGGGATGGCGGCCTTCTGGATGGGAGTCGGCGTGTCGTAGCCCTTGTCGGCCACGGAAATCAGCAATTCGGGCTGCAGCCCGAGATCGGTGAAAGACATGATCTTGAATGTTCCTGAACAAAGTCCGCTCGAACCGGGGTCTGTCCCGGGGCGGTCACGAGCGGGCGAAAGAGTTACCGAAGAACGTCAGCATGACGGGACGAACTTGCGTGCCGGGGCGGCGCTGACCGCGCACGTGCCCGAACGGCGGCACGCACTGTACAGGGTCCGGAGCCCCGCGTCCAACGCCAGGCTCGCAGCGACCTGGCCAGGAGGGGCCGCCGGCCCGCGGCGGGCGACCCTAGGCGAGGGCGCTGCGTGCCGCCTCGGCCTCGGCCTGCGCGGCGCGGAACAGCTCCTCGAACGGCTTGCCGTCGAGGCGCACGCTGGCGAGCGCCGCCTCGGCCTCGGGCTCGGCCGCTGCGCCCGGCCGGCGCAGGCGCTGGTGGAGCTTGGCGGCGCACAGGATGCGCGTGAGCGGTGTCAGGTCCCGGTTCTCGGCATCGAAGATGGCATTCTGGTTCTCCACCGCCTCGGCCACGCGCGCCGGGATCTTCCAGTGGTCCATGATCGTGCGCGCGATGGTGCAGTGCCATTCGTTCAGCGCGCGTTCCCAGTCGGCGATGGCGGCCGGATCGATGCTCTCCTGGCGTGCGCGCGCGAACAGGTAGAGCTTGCCGATCAGGTGGAAGAGGCCGGCCGACATGGCTTCGTCCGGGGCGACGCCCTGCACGCGCCGGGCGACCGCGAAGCACAGCGCCGCCACGCCGTTGCTGGTCTTCCAGATGTCGGCGAGCACCGGCCGGATCGGCCTCAGCCACTCCTGCTGCTCCATCTGGCGCATGGCGAAGGCCGTCGCCTGGCTGCGCACGATGTTGAAGCCGAGGTTGCTGATGGCCGAGCGCAGGTCGCTCACCTCGCGACCGGACTTGTTGAATGCAGCCGAGTTCGCGAGATGCAGCAGCCGCGCCGCCAGCACCGGCTCGCTGGCGACGAGCTTGACCACGTCCCTTGCCGAGGTCGTCTCGTCAGCGAGGGCGCGCTGGATGCGGGCCACGATGTCCGGGAATCCCGGCAGCTCGACGCGGTCCGTGTTCAGTTCCCGTGCCAGGCCCATGACGATCTGCGCCGCGTTGACCTGGCGGCCGTCGCCGACGGAGATGTTCGGGTCGACGTGCGGCACCGCGGGCCGCTCCTCGTGACGCACGAACTCGCCTGCAAGCTGCAGGTCGTCCCTGACTGCCATGTCCCTGTCCCGTCGCCGATCCGCAATACCCGGAGCCGGACTATAGCGGCGCACGGCGGCCGCCGACTGTGCGCCGCTGCGCAGAAGACGCCTGAAAACTCAGCGGCACGGCTGCCCTCAGCCGCCGCGCTGCCAGGTCCGCAGGCGTGCCCCGAACAGCGTTTCGGCCTCGGCGAGCGCCCCGGGCGCCCCCTGCCCGAGCAGTGCGCGGTTGGTATCGGGAAAGCGCTCGCGCCCGCCCTCGCCCGCCAGCTGGCGCGTGGCGTCGATCACGATCTTGCTGGTGCGCCCCTGCACCGGCTGGCTCGGATCGGTGATCAGGCCGTCGACATCGCGGATGATCTCGGCAGCCGGATGGGGCTGCCAGCGCGAGCCGAGCGCGAACATGACCTGCTGACGATCGAGCACGTCGATGTCCTTGTCCACGACGATCACCACCTTGGCGATCGGGCTGCGCTGGGCCACGCGCCGCCCGGCCTCCAGCCCCTGGCCCGGACCGGTCTTGTCGATGCTCATCACGGCGATGCCCGGCGTGTCCTGCGGCTGGTGCATGTCGACGAATCCGGGCACCGCCTGGCGCAGGAAGCAGGCCGTGAGGGCGTCCTGGGGCGCCATGATCATGCCGCGCTGCGCGCCCGTGAACACGTTGACGATCCACGGCTCGCGCCGGTGCGTGACGGCCGTCACGTTCATGAAGTAGTTCTCGGCCTTGCGTGGCCCGAGGTAGCCGAACATCTCGCCGAACGGTCCTTCCGGCAGTCCGGGCCGGTCGAGCGGCACCTCGCCCTCGATGACCATTTCGGCGTGGGCCGGAACCAGGATGTCGCTGGTCTCCGACTTCACGACCTCCATCGGCCTGCCGCGAAAACCGCCGGCGAGTGCGAGCTCGTCCACCGGCTTGTTGCCAAAGCGGTTGGCGACCCGCGTGCTGCTGATGAACCACACCACCGGGTCCTGGCCGATCACGATCGAGTACTTCACCGACTTCTCGCCGCGCGCCTGCGCGGCACGCAGCATCTTCCAGCCGGTCTGGTTCGGCTCGGGGTTCACGCCGAGCAGCCGCGGCCCCTTGATCTCGCAGCGATAGGTGCCGAAGTTCGGACCGAGCTCCGGGTCCACCATGAAATGCGATGCGGTGGTGATGTAGCGGGCCGAATCCGCCGGGTTGGTCCTGATGAAGGCATAGCGCTGCAGGTCGATTTCCCCGCCCCGCAGGACGACCTCCTTGCACGGCGCCTGTTCGCGCGCGACGGTGACGGGCGGGATCTGCGGGTAAGTACCCTGGTGTCGCTCGAGCACGCCGATCAGGTGATCGCGTGCGGCCCGGTAGCTGCGCCGCGAATCGTCGCGATCGACGACCTGGCCGAAGAGGATGGCATCGCACAGCAGGTTCGACTGCAGCAGGCCCAGCAGCGGACCACGCACCCAGCGACCGTCGATCTTCACCTCCTCGAAACGCAGCGCCGGCACGTCGTACCAGCCGCAGCGGTCGTTGGCCGCATAGACGAGGCCGGTGGCGTGGTAGGCATCCTGGTCGATGCGGTCGATGGTGAGGAGCAGGCCATGGGCGTCGAGCGCCGCCACCCAGTCGCGCAGCGAATCGAAAGGCGGGGTTGGGCCGTCACGGTTCGTCTTGTCTGCTGCCGGCATGGCGGTGGAAATCCTACGGTTCGACCGGGCGGAACACGCGCGCGAGATACTCGCGTTCGTCGTCACCCGGGTCCGTGGCGGCCTCCGGTTCGATGCCGGCGAGGAGCTGCGCCAGGCTCCTGCGGAAGGCGAGCTGCATGGCGCGTGCGATCTGGATGCGCTGGGCCTGCGGCGAGCCGGCGCCGTGCATCGACTCGGTGAGGTAGCCGACGGCGTTGCGGCCCATGGTCATGTTCTCGATCAGGCGCAGGATGCGCAGCCGGTCTTCCACGGCGATGTCGGCACGGCCCTGCAGATACTTGCGCAGCAACGGGCCGATCTGCGGGTCATCGAGGTCCTGTTGCGAGGGCATGGTCGAGACCAGGCCGCCGGCAAGATCCTGCGCCAGGCGGCCGATCTCGTAGGGCAGCCGCGTCACGTGATGCTTGCAGACGTTGGCGAGCATGTCGTCGGCAAGCCAGGCGCCTGATTGCTGCCGGGTCGCCTGGTAACTCGCGGCAATGCCGGTGCCATAGATGGTCTCGTTGAGGTGGGTCATTTCCACGAGCTTGTCGCGGATGTGGCTCGCCTGCCCCACGCCGTTGTAGTCGGCCACCGTGGCCGCCGCGCCGATCAGCACGTCGCCGACGCCGGTCTTGCACACGTAGCTGCGCCGGTGGTAGCCGGTGAAGCGGTCCACCAGCATGGCGGCGAACTCGTGCTCGCCATCCATGAAGACGCGCTCGGCAGGAATGAATACGTCCTCGAAGACGATCATGGCCTCCTGGCCTGCGTAGCGGCGATTGCCGATGTCGATGCCCTCCTCCAGGGCACGCGTGTCGCAGCTCTGGCGCCCGTAGACGTAGGTGATGCCGGGAGCATCCACCGGGATCGCGCCGACGATGGCGTAGTCGCGATCGGCCGGGCCGAGCCGCTGCGTCGGCATCACGATCAGCCAGTGCGAGTTGATGCAGCCGGTCTGGTGGGCCTTGGCTCCGGTCACCCACACGCCGGTGGCATCGCGCCGCGTGACGTGCAGGAAGAGATCCGGGTCGGCCTGCGCATGGGGCGCCAGACTGCGATCACCCTTGACGTCGGTCATGGCGCCACCGACGACGAGATTGCGCCGCTGCATGTCGCCGAGGAAACGCAGCAGACGCGCGTGATAGTCCGTGCCGTGGCGCTCGTCGATCTCCCAGGTCACCGAGTGCAGGGCATTGAAGGCGTCCATGCCGACGCAGCGCTGGAAGCAGGTGCCGGTGAGCTGGCCGAGCCGGCGCTGCATCTTGTTCTGCATCACGAGATCGGCCGGCGAGCCGGCCACGTGCAGGAAACGGTTGACACGCGTACCGGTGATCGGGGACATGACGGTCGCCAGATCCGGGTGGCGCACCGCGAGGTCGTAGGTCTCGGCGACCGCGTTGATCGACGAGCGGATGACCGGGTGATCCACCGGCTCGTCGACCCGCTCCCCGAACAGGAACACCCGCAGGCCGCGCCCGCGCAGCGAGGCGATGTACTCGGCACCGGAGCCGATGGGCCTGCCGTCATCCCCGGCTGATGGCAAGGCACGTTGGGCCATGGATCGGGTCCTCGCGCTCGCGTATGGTGGGGCGCGGATTATTGCACCGCCGGCAGGTTGCAGCCATCGCGGACTCGATTGCCGTCCCACCCGCGGACCGGCACCATGGACGGCCACGACCGACGGCGACGAGGGAGTCCGTGCGATGAGCGATGTGCCCTGCTACATGATCGTCATTGCAGAACTGACCGACCGCCAGCGTTTCCTCGACGGCTATGCCCGCCAAGTCCCGGCGCTGGTCGAGCGCCATGGCGGGCGCTACATCGTGCGCGGCGCCGGTGGCCGGTTCATCGAGGGCGGCTGGTGCGAGTCGCCGAGCGCGCTGGTGTCGCGCTGGCCGAGCCGCGCTGCGGCGCTCGCCTTCTGGAACTCGGCGGAATACGCGCGGCTGAAGGCCTTGCGCGACGGTACCGGCCGTTTCCAGGTGCTGTTGATCGATTCGCCCTGAACCCGCTCAGTCGAGCACGCGCCCACGCGTCTCGATCACCCAGGGCATGAACAACAGGCCAGCGAGCGGGATGAACCCGACGTAGAAGAGCACGTCGATGGCCGCACTCGTACCGCGCGCGGCGGTCATGCCGACCAGGAACGGCCCGGTCGCGGCCACCACCCGGCCGACGTTGTAGCAGAAGCCGGCACCGGTGCCGCGCAGGCGTGTCGGGAACAGCTCCGGCAGGTAGTAGGTGAAGCTGCCGAACACCCCGAACACCGTCAGCCCGATGGCGAAATACAGATACAGCCGCACCTGCGGCGCCAGGTCGAGGCCGAAGGTGGCGAAGATGGCCGCCGCCGACGCCACCCAGTAGAGCGCGAACATGGCGCGCCGGCCGAGGAGCTTCGCGGCCGGGATGGTGAGCAGCGTGCCGATCAGTCCGCCGAGGTTGAACCAGCTCGTCGCGAGCGTCTTCCACTGCTCCACCATGGCGAGCGTGCGCGTGCCATCGAGGCCGGCGGCTTCGGCCGCCGTCTGCGCCAGGCCGCCGGAGACCACCGGGATGAAGGCATTGCAGCTCCACCAGGTGAGCAGCGCCGTGAGCGCCATCGTGAAGCCGGACAGCGTGTAGGGACGCATCGCGGGCGTGAACAGTTCGCCGATGCGCACTTCGGCCCGCTCACCGAGGTTGCGCCAGCGCTCCGGCTCCTTCACGAACAGCCGCACCAGGAAGGCAGCCGCGGCCGGCAGCAACCCGAACAGGAACACGTAGCGCCAGGAGACCTCCGGCGCGTCGACCATCCAGTTCCCGGCGACCTGCAGGTTGACGAAGGTCGCCAGGAACAGGCCCATGGGCGCGGCGGTGTAGAGCAGCGCGCCGGCCTCGACGCGTTTTTCCTCCGGCATCGTCTCGGCCACCATTGCCGCCCCCGCCGCCCACTCCCCGCCGATGCCGAGCGAGGCCACCACGCGGAAGCACAGCAGCCACCAGATGTTCGGCGCCAGCGCGCAGGCGGCCGTGCCCACCGCGTAGAGCAGCATCGTGATGAGCAGCGTGCGCCGGCGCCCGATGCGGTCGCAGACCAGACCGAAAACGATGCCCCCCACCGCCCAGCCGATCAGCAGCACCGACGTGAGCAGTCCCGTCCAGTAGAGCGTCGCCTGCTTCGCCTGGGGCGAGCCGATCGGCAGGCCGAGCAGCGTCGGCACGCAGTTCGGGGCGACGTAGTTGAAGAGCAGACCGTCGAAGACGTCGAAGCCCCAGCCGAGCCAGGCCGCGAACAGAACCGTCCACTGGTAGCGGGTGAAGTACCACATCGTGAAAGCCTGTTGTCTGAACCGGATGGCAGCGGCGATCCACCGCACCGTGCTGCGCCCCCCCGTGGTTATGATAATGTCACAACCCGCTTTCCGGAGAACACAGAGAATGACGACCGCCACCGAGCCGATGGTGCGCGCCGACGGCACCTACCCCACCGCGAAGCTGCGCCAGGAGGCGATCACCGCCACCGTGGTGCAGACGCGCGTGAACGGCGTGAACGGCACCAACCCCGCTCCCGACATCCGCCGCAACCTCGACTACTTCCTCGAGTGCATCGACATCGCCCAGGGCTATGGCGGCCGCAGCGACCTGCTGTTGTTCCACGAATTCCCGATCACCGGGTTCGCGGAGTGGACCCGTGACCAGCACTACCGGCTCGCCCTCGATATCCCCGGCCCGGAAACCGAGGAAGTTGCGAAGAAGGCACGCCAGTACAACTGCTACATCGTCTTCGGCACCTACGCCAGGGACGAGCAGGACTGGCCCGGCCACATCCTGCACCTCATGGTGATGGTGAAACCCGACGGCAGCATCGTGAAGCACTGGAAGCAGCGCAACGTGCGCGGCATGTTCCCGGGCTCCGAGCAGTACACCTCGGTGATCTACGACGTCTACGACCGCTTCGTCGAGATGTACGGGCTCGACGCGGTGATCCCGGTGGAGCGCACCGACATCGGCAACATCGCCATGTCGGCGGTCCAGTTCGAGCCGGAACTGTTCCGTTGCATGGCGCTGAAGGGCGCCGAGATCATCTGTCGCGTGGCCACCGGCGGCTTCGAGGGCGAGGACATGCGCCTCACCTCCTATCACAACAGCGTCTACACGATGATCTGCAACAACTCGGTGAGCACCCAGGGGCGCACAGCGGGCTTCTTCGAGGAAGAGTCCTTCGGCGGACCCGGCCGCTCGGCCATCTACGGGCCCCGCGGCGTGGAACTCGCCAGGGCCGGCGCCTTCGAGACCCGGCGGTTCGCCCGCATCCCGATCGCCGAGTTCCGCGCCCGGCACCGCATCCCGGACCTGCACATGCACCTGTATCGCCCGGTGCTCGACCAGTACCGCGAGCGCTACGACCACAGCCAGTACCTGAAATACCTGCCGAAGGACAAACGCGACGCGTTCCGCGTCTTCCAGGAACAGTCGCGCTGGACCCACTTCTGGTAGCACGCCCGCCAGGCGGCGGCGCCCGGACCGACACGGAGACCTGCCGATGCACATGAAGGCACTGGGGCACTCGGGCCTGAAGGTCTCCGCGCTCGGCGTCGGGTGCATGAATTTCGGCGCCGTCTGCGATGCGCCGGCGGCGCGGGCCATCGTCGATGCCGCACTCGAAGCCGGCATCAACTTCTTCGACGTCGCCGACATCTACGGCGGCCCGCAGGGGCGCGCCGAGGCACTCCTCGGCCAGGCCCTCGGCCCGCGCCGGGCCGAGGTGATCGTGGCCACCAAGTTCGGTGCGCAGCTCGGCCGCCGCGGCGCTGCGGCCGAGGGCGGCGGCTCGCGCGCCTACGTCATGCAGGCGGTCGAGCGCAGCCTGGCAGACCTCGGCACGGACTACATCGACCTCTACCAGCACCATTTCCCCGATGCCGGCACGCCGCTCGAGGAGACGATGCGCGCCCTGGAGGATCTGGTTGCGCAGGGCAAGGTGCGCCACGTCGGCTGCTCGAACTACAGCGGTGCGCAGCTGCGCGAGTCGGCGATCGTGGCCCGCGCGCTCGGCGCTCGCGGCTTCGTCAGTGCGCAGAACCGCTACAGCCTGCTCCACCGCGACATCGAACGCGACCTGGTGCCGATCGCCCAGGGCCAGCAGGTCGGCATCCTGCCCTACTTCCCGCTGGAGAGCGGCCTGCTGACCGGCAAGTACCGCCCGGGCGAACCGCCGGCCGCCGGCACGCGTTTCAGCCGCTGGGGCGGCGGCGCGACCTTCCTCTCGCCGGCGCGCTGGCAGGCCGTGGCACGACTGCAGGACTACGCGCAGGCGCAGGGACGCAGCCTGCTCGACCTGGCGATCGCCTGGCTCGCGGCCCAGCCGTTCGTCTCCTCGGTGATCGCCGGCGTCAGCGACGCCGCGCAGCTGCGCGCCAACGTCGCCGCCGTCGCCTGGGAACCGGCGAGCGAGGAGCTCGCCCGGATCGGCGAACTGGCGCAGGTCGAGGCGGCGCCGGCCTGAGCCGCCGGCGCGCTGCCTACTCGGCCCCGAAGCGGTAGTTGATCTCCAGCCCGAGGTCGCGGCCCCGCTGCGGGTTCAGTGCCAGCATGTTCGGGTAGATGTCGTCGCTGCCACCATAGGCGCCGTCCGGCCCCGGGGCGATGGCACCATAGCCGAAGTTGACGAACGGCAGGGCGGAGTTCGGCGTGTCGTCGTCCATCAGGTTGCGCACGTATGCCATCACGTCCCATGGACCGCGCCGCACGCCGGTGCGCAGGTTCACGAGCGTGCGCGCACCGAGCCAGGCGAAGTTGGAAGCCGTGATGTAGCGGCGGCTCTCGTAGGCGAGGTCGGCACGGAAGGTGAACGTCGTGACGTCATCGAGGGGCCGCTCGAGCACGGCACCCAGGACGACATTGTGCTCGGGCGCATAGGGAATCGTGCGGCCATCCACGTCACCATTGCCCGTCAGGTCAGCCAGGTTGGAATCCGAGCCGCGGCGGAATCGGGCGTGCGTGAAGCCGTAATTCGCGAGGAGTGTCAGCTCGTCGGTCACCGCGAACTGCGTCTCGAGTTCGCCACCGATGTTGCGCGAATCACCGACGTTGCGCAGGAGCGTCGTTACCAGGTCCTCCGTGTTCGTGTATCCGGGAAACACGTAGGCGCCGAAGGCCTGCGTCTGGAAGATCGACTGCTCGGACCAGTCGATCAGGAACACGGCAAGGTTCACCTGCAACCGCTCGTCGAGCCAGCGGCTCTTCATGCCCGCCTCGTAGGTCCACTGCTCCTCGGGGCGCACCACGACGTCACTGGTGTTGGCAATCGCCTGCTCGCAGAAGGACTGCTCGACGTCGCCGCGGAAGAACTCCGTGTTGACATCGCCGGGCTTGTCGCCGTTGGCCGCCTGCGCATAGAGGCGCAGCGCATCGGTCGGCTTCCAGGTCAGCGACACGCGCGGCGTGAAGTTGTAATAGGTGTCGGCGGTGGCGCAGCCGTTGCCGCCCCGATAGGCCACTTCCTCGGAGGCGTAACGGCCCTCGAGATCGAGCGTCCAGTTCTCGCCGATGTCGATGCCGAGCGCACCGAACCAGGCGATGTTCTCGACGTTGCGGCGCGCACGGCGCGGTGACCACTCGCTGGTGCCGCCGAAGTACTGCTCCGGCCCGATGAAGCTGCGCTGGTTGGAGGTCAGGCGCCGGTCGAAGTAGTAGCCACCGATCTCGCCACGCCAGGCACGGTCCTGTGGCGAGGCAAGCCGCAGCTCGGCCGACCAGTCGGTGTTGTCGCGGTCGAGCTCGAAGTTGAACAGGCCGAAGACGCTGCGGGCCTCGGTATGATCGAGGTCGTAGACGTTGTCGAAGCGCTCGGTGTTGGCGCCGTAGCGGGCCATGAGCTGCCAGTCGTCGAGTGCCTGCTGGAACTCGATGAAGTAGCGGTTCTGGTTCTTGCGAAGCCCTGGCTCGACGGGGCCGACGAGCCGGCCACCGATCGGCACGCCCGCGGTGAAGTCCGGCAGGTTGACGCGGTTCTCCCAGCGGTCGGCGCGCAGCTCCCCGCAGGTCGCCCCGCCGCTGGTGCTCCACCACGCCGGCTGCCCGGGCGGCGGCGCGCCCGGCGGCAACGGCGCGCCACCCGGCGGCAGCCAGCAGTTCAGGGTATTGAAGATGCCGACCGGACCGCCGTGCCGGTCGGCGAGGAGCCAGCGCGGATCACTCGGCGCGAGCGGCGCCAGGGGTGCCGCAGCCGGGGCCACGAGGGACGGAAAGCTGCCGTCGTCGACCTCGGTGTAGCCGTACTTGACGTTGATCTCGCCGCCGGCCCACGGGCGCCACACGAGCTTGGCGAGATAGTCCTGCGTCTCCTCGTCACCGAGCCGGCTCTCGTCCCCCTGCCGGGTGATGCCGGGCGGGTTGTAGAACCACGGCTGGCCGAACGCCTGGTCCTGTTGCAGGGCGTTGTGCCATTGCCCGCCGTACTGGCTCCAGCTCGCCGAGAGCAGGAAACCGAGCGTGTCACCGAGGATGGGCCCGGTGGCCCAGCCACCGATCGCGTACTCCTCGCTGGTGCCGGCGCGCGTGCTGATCTCGCCCTCGAAGTAGTCGCCGGGCTTTTTCGTCACGTAATTGACGGCACCGGCAAACGTGGCGCGACCGAACTGCGTGGCCTGTGGCCCGCGCAGGATCTCGACCCGCTCCACCGCACTCGTGGTGGCCGTGGCGATGCTGCCGGAAACGTAGATGCCGTCGATGAAGTACCCGGCGTTGGCCTCGCCGCGGCTCGGCGGGGCCGACATGCCGCGGATCACCGGCCGGTCGAGGTCGCGGCCGACCTGCGACAGCGTGTTGAAGTTGACGGTGAAGTCGGCGACGTCGCTGTCGCTCTGCAGGCCGAGCCCGCGCAGTTGCTCCGTGCCGAAGGCGGTGACGGAGATCGGCACGTCCTGCAGGCTCTCGGCCTTCTTGCGCGCCGTGACGATGATCTCGTCGATCTGGGCGATCGCAGCACACGGCACCGCGATCGCCACGCATGACAGCACCCATGTCACGCGCAGGCGTGACGCAACAACCAGGCTCATCCCTTCTTCTCCCTGCCTGCGTCCCCGCAGGCGCACCCCTGTCGACCAATCTTAACGTGTCCCGGGCCTCGCACCGACCGTCAAGGCAACCGCCGCACCGGTCAGCCCGCCACGACCGCGAGCGCACGACCCCAGGCGAGCACCACGACGAGCGCTGCCAGGACACCTGCCGCCGTCTGCACGACGCGGCCCGCCATCCTCCCCGGCCAGCGCTGCAACAACAGCCCGCCGGCACCCCCGGCGAGGAACCCGGTCAGGTGGGCGACGATGTCGGTCTGCTCGTCCCCCGTCCCCGTGTACGCCAGCAGCGCCACCGCACTCACCACCGGCGACCAGCGCCGTGCCCAGCCGAGCGCAAAGCCGCGCGTGGCCGTCCACACGCAGGCTGCGACCAGGCCGAGCGCGGCAAACACCGCCGTCGAGGCGCCGATGCTGCGATGGTCCGGTGCCTGCAGCCAGGCATTCAGTACGTTGCCGGCCGCACCGGTCGTGGCAATCGTCAGCCAGGCCACGCCCGAGCCGAGATACTGGCCCGCCAGATAGCCGAAGAAACTGCCAAACACCATGTTGCCCGCCACGTGGGCGGCATCGGCGTGCAGCGTGAGCGCCGTCACCGCGAGCCACCAGGCACCGCGCTGCACCTCGCCCGCGACCAGGCCGCCAGCCCGCGTCCAGTCGATGTCGAACAGGTAGCTGGCCTGCGCCGCGAAGGCGAGCGCGAGCACCAGCGTGTAGAGCAACGCCCCGGGGGCGCCGCGTCCGGGAGGCAACCGCGGCCAGGCCGGGCGCAGGTCGCGCGGATTTTCGCGGCGATAGAGCCGCAGCTGCTCCGAGGCCGTGGCAGCCTCCCGCTCGGGCACGAGCAGGTGACAGCCGTCGGGCTGTTCGCTCACGCGATGCTCGATGCCCATCGCGCCGAGCACGAGCGCGAGCTCGTGGCAGGGCGAGCGCGTCGGGGCACGATGAACGCTCACCCATCGCGGTGCGTCGACACCGTGCGTCTCGTCCAACTGGCGGGGTCCCGTGGCGAAGCGATGCCGTCTTGTAACGCCCCGGCACGGCGCCGGCAAGACGCCGGCGGTTCAGACGGCGTGAGCCTGCGCTTCGCGCAGCAGGGCGTTCTGCAGCCGGTTCACCAGGTCGCGGTCGACATAGGGCTTGGTGAGATAGTCCGCCACCCGGTCGCGCATGGCGCGCACCGCGGTGGCGACGTCGCCCAGGCGCGTGAGGATCAGGATCGGGGCCAGGATGTTGTTCTGGCGCAGGCGGGTGATCAGCTCCAGCCCCGTCATCCCCGGCAGCTCGACCTCGGCGATGACACAGGCCGGTTCCGGAATGGCCGTGATCGACTGCAGCAACGCCTCGCCGGAGTGGTACGTGCGCGTGTGATAACCGACGCGCTCGAGCAACGAGGTCAGTTCCGCACAGACCTGCGGGTCGCTGTCGACCACGAGAACCGTGTAATCACTTGGCGCGAACTGGCTGCCCATGGGAAGACGGCGTTGGCTCGGATACAACAGGGCTGGCGATAAGCGGCCGGGAAATAATCCCGACGGTCAGTATTCGGTCGACGAAGGGGGCCTCCAATAGGGGGAATTACCTAACGACCGCCTGGTGGCCATCCGTGCCGACGGGCGATCCGCCCCGATCCGACCGGCCCGTCAGTCGTCCCGGCGAGCCTCGCCGATCGCGTTCGCCCAGCTGAGCGCTTCGATCTGCAACTGCGGCAGCTCCGCCGTCGGGCACGGGTCCCCGTCGGCCAGCAGGGCCGCGACCAGATCGTCATCGCCCCGCTCGAGGCCTTCGACGAGCGTGAGCAGGCGCCCGAGCCGTCCCTGGCGGTCGAGCAGCGCATCGCGAACGTCCCCGGGCAGGTTGATCTGGGCGATGACCTCGGCCATCGGCGCCTCGAGCAGCGTATCGAGCAGCGACAGGATGCCGGTCATGAAGGCACGATCGCGGAAGGCCGTATCGGTCACCTGCCGCTCGGCGAGCAGCTCCATCAGCTTGCCGCGGCCGGCGGCCAGCTGCAGCAGGGGGCTCGGGAAGTCGCCGGCATTGTGGTGAGCGAACAGCAGCACCTGCAGCCAGCGCTGCAGCTGGCGTCGACCGAGTATCACCAGCGCGTGGGACAGCGACTGGATCGAAGAGCGCAGCCCCATGCCGACGGAGTTCACCAGCCGCATGAGCTTGTAGCTCAGTTCCGGCGCCTGCTTGAACGTCGCCTCGATCCTGTCGTTCTCGGCGTCCGTGAGGGCCTGCTGCAACAGGTTCAGCAGGACGCTGCGCGAGGGGTCGGCGCGGCGCCCCTGCAGCACCACGGGCCGCGCGAAGAAGTAGCCCTGGAAGAGGTCGAAACCCAGCCTGCGGCAGTTGTCGGCCTGCTCGCGGGAGTCCACCTTCTCGGCCAGCAGCTTGACCCGGCCGGCGCAACGGGCTGCCGCGACGATGCCGGGCAGGGCCTCGACCGGCGTACCGGGCAGGTCGATCTTGACCACGTCCACCAGCGGCAGGATCGGCGCATGGGCGGCATCGAGCTGGACGATGTCGTCGAGCGCGAACGAGAAGCCTCGCGAACGCAGGTCGCGGCAGCGCTCGACGACCTCCGTGGTGATCTCCACCGTCTCGAGCAGTTCGATCACCGTGCGTTCCGGCGGCAGCAGCTCGACGATGTCCGACATGAGCAGCGCGGCGTCGAAGTTGATGAAGCCGCGACAATTGCCGAGCACGGACGCGAGGCCGAGCTCGTTGAAGGCATGGGAAATGACGCTCGCCGTCGCCATCCGGTCGTCGAGCACGCCGTTGCCGCCGACAGCCCCCGAACGGAACAGCAGTTCGTAGGCCACGGTCGCTCCGGTCAGGTCGAGAATCGGCTGGCGGCCCAGCCAGAAGGTCGGTGCGGCAGTCACCCGGGCATCATGCCATCCGGCGCTGCGGCCGGAGATGACGCGCAGCACAGCATGGCCGACTCACGGGACAGCGCCTGAGACGGAGTATTCTTGGCCGGCCCGGGCCGGGCCGGCCGCTTGCCCGCTCCGACGTGACGGAGGTCGCACGGCCGGACCCCGCCCCCGACAAGGAGAACCCAGCCATGCCAATCGCCATTACCGCCTTCTACGCCGGCCTGCTCGGCCTGCTGCTCGTCGCCCTGAGTTATCGCGTCGCACAGCGCCGCATCCGCTTCAAGGTCGGCGTGGGGGCCGGTGACCACCCCGAACTCGAGCGCGCCATCCGCGTGCACGGCAACTTCATCGAATACGTGCCGTTCACGCTGCTGCTGCTCGCCCTGTACGAGGCGGGCGGCGGACCCGGCTGGGTCCTGCACGGCACCGGCATCGCCCTGGTCGCGGCCCGTCTCGCCCACGCCGTGGGACTGACGACCAGCGCGGGGCGCACGCCCGGGCGCTTTGCCGGCACCCTCGTCACGTGGCTCGTGATCGCGCTGCTGTCGCTCGCCAACATGGCCCGGTTCGCCGTTTGAAACCGGCCGTCGTTGCCCTCGTCGCGCTCGCAGCGGCCGCGCTCACCGGCCTGCGTCCGGTGGCGGCGGCCCCGGCGCAGTCCGGCCTGACGATCTTCGCCGCCGCCTCCCTGACCGAGGTGGTCGACACGCTCGCGCACCGCTACGCCGAGGCGCATGCCATTCCGGTGAAGACCTCGCTCGCGGCGAGTTCGATCCTCGCGCGCCAGATCGAGGCCGGCGCCCGGGCCGATGTCTTCATCTCGGCCGACCGCGAATGGATGGACTACCTGGCCGACCGCGGCCTCGTCGATGCACCAACGCGCTCCGACCTGCTCGGCAATCGCCTCGTGCTGGTGGCGCCGGCCACCGCGGCCATCCGGCCAGACCCCGACCTGCCCGCCCTCCTGCGCCGCACGGCACTCCTCGCGACCGGCGATCCGGATTTCGTGCCCGTGGGGCGCTACGCCCGCGCCGCCCTCGAGTCGCTCGGCGTCTGGCCCGGGCTGCGCGAGCGGCTGGTGCGCGCGGAGAACGTCCGCGCCGCACTCGCCTTCGTGGCGCGCGGTGAAGCCGGACTCGGCATCGTCTACGCCACGGATGCCCGGATCGAGCCGCGGGTGAAGGTCGTCGCCACCTTTCCGCCCGGAACCCATCCGGCGATCGTCTACCCCGTGGCCATCGTTCACGGGGCGCGCCCACAGGCCGGTGCCTTCGTGCAATACCTGCGCAGTGCCGAGGCACGCGCGCTCTTCGAAGCGGCGGGCTTCACCGTGCTGCCGCCCTAGTCCACCGGGGCCGGGGCCACCACCCGGCGCCCCTACGAGGGATCGAACCAGCCATGCTGAAGACCATCGCCATCGTCACGCTCGTCGTCGGCAACCTCGCCGCCGTCGAACCGGCCTACCGCCACGATCTCGGCTACGACACCATCGACCGCGGCCGGGTGAGCCGGCCGCTCGCCGCGGCCTGGGACGCGCCGGCCATGGCGGGGCGCCGGTACGTGCTCATGCGCCCGGCGAGTGGCGCGGAGGTCTACCTGCTCATCATCCAGCAGGCGCCGGGCACCGCTCGTGTCGAGCCCTTCCGGACCGCCGGCTGGAACGCCACCGAACTGCTGGTCACCGATCCGGACACGCTGGCCGGCGAACTCGCCGATTCGCCGTTCGAGATCATCGGTCCGCCACGCAATCTCACGGCCGGCGAGAATGCCCCGCGCGCGATGCAGGTCCTCGGCCCGGCCGGCGAGCCGCTCTACCTGACGCGCTTCCTGCCCGGCGCCAGTGGACTCGACCTCGGCCGCGCCCGCACCCGCGTGGACCGTGTGTTCATCGCCGTCGTGGGTGGACCCGATCTCGATGCCCTGCGCGCCTTCTGGGGCCAGGTGCTCGGCCTGCCGCTCACCGAGTACGGGCAATGGCCGATCCACGTGCTCGCGAACGCCTGGAACCTGCCCGCCGATACGCGGTTCGCCCTCGCCGGTGCCGCGCTGCCGAAGGACTTCATGATCGAGCTCGACGACTATCCCGATGCCGCGATGCCGCGCCGCCGTGCGCGCGGCGCGTTGCCGGGCGGCTGGGCCATGGTGACGTTCACCACGGAGCGGCTTGCCGACCTGCCGGTGTCGTGGCGCTCGCCGCCGCGGCGGCTGCGCGAGCAGCCCTACGACGGCCGGCCTGCCGCCGTTACCGTGGGTCCCGCCGGGGAATGGATCGAAGTCATCGAGGCCGTTCCGCGGCAATGACGCACCCCGTCGCGAGGCGATGACGACTGCGCCGGACGCAAATTCAGGCAATATACGGACACGCTGACGACGGGAGGCGAACATGGTTGTCCGACAGGTCCTTTCCCTGGCTTTGTTTCTGCCGCTGGCCGCGGTGGCGCAGGCGGACGCGGTGAAACTCAACGAAACGGGTCGACGGGCGACGAGCCCGGAGATCACCGTGGGGCCGGATGGCTCCGTGGTCGCCATCTGGCTCGATCGCGGCCTCACCGCCGACCGGCCGGCCCCGAAGCCGCACAAGCCGGGCGAACACAGCCACCGATCCTCGACGGACCTCTACCTGACGCGCTCCGTCGATGCGGGCCGGACCTGGTCGAAGCCGGTGCGCGTCAACGACGAGCCGGGCTCGGTGTGGGGATTCGCCGTCAGCAAGCCGCGTGTGGCGATCGGCAAGACCGGCACCATCCACCTGTTCTTCCCGGGCAACGAGCGCTCGCCCGTCACGGGACTCGACGTCGTCACCGCGCGCTATACGCGCTCCACCGACGCGGGCCGCACGTTCGAGAAGGCGCGGACCATCAACCGGCCGGCCGACTTCGACAAGACCGGCATGCTCGGCGAAGGCCTGTCGGCGACCTTCTCCTTCGGCACCATGGGCCTGGCGCCGGATGGCACGGTGGTCGCCGCCTGGCAGGACATCGGCGGCATGACGGGCAACGCCGACGGTGCCGACGCCCACATGGCAACGTCGACCGACGACGGCCGGACGTTCTCGGCCGAGCGCGCCGTCATTCCGAGCGACGCCGTCTGCCCCTGCTGCCAGCTCACGGTCGCCTTCGGCGGGAGCGAGGCGTTCATCGGCTATCGCAAGCTCTATGCGGACGGGCGCGACAGCACCGTGGCGCGCGTCACGACGGGCAACGGTGTCCTGGCCGGCGAGACCCGCCTGCCATTCGCGCCGTGGAAGATCGATGGCTGCCCGCTGAAGCCCACCGACCTCGCCGTCGATGGCGACCGGGTCTACGCCGCGAGCTACACCGCCGGCGAGAATCCGCCCGGCGTGTACTTCACCCGCTCCGCCGATCGCGGGCAGAGCTTCACCGGGCGCATCGCCGTGCATCCGGGGGCGCCGTACTCGGACGCTCCGGAACTGACCGTCGATCGCAACGGCCAGGTGCGCATCGTGTGGCAGGCCAAGACCGGCGGACCGCGCCGGCTGTTCACCGCCACCTCGACGGACCATGGCGCCACGCTGTCCGCGCCGGTGGAGATCGCCACGCCGGCCGGCAACTCGGCGTTCCCGGCGAGCGCCGTGGCGCCCGACGGCGCCGTCTTCGTGGTCTGGGAACAGGAGAACGAGGAGGTCTTCGTCACCCGGCTGGACCCGACTGCGGCCGCCGTAGCGGCGAACTGAACGGGCACCGCCTGGTTCGACGCGCAGATCCGGGCCGGCGGCGTGCACGAGCTGCCGGCCCTCTACGAAGCCTGACAGCCCGGACCGCAGCCCTCGCCTCGCCCCTACGCGAGCTTCATCACGCCGAGGTAGCGACTCTCGCTGCCGAGGTCGAACTCCGCGACATGGCGCCCGGTCTTGCCGGTGACCTCCACCTGGTAGCGGCCACTGCCGGGCGGCAGGCGGTCGATCTTCCACTCGCCGAAGACATCGGTCGTCGTCCGCCCGACCTCGCGCCCGCCCTGCTTCAGGACGACTGACGCGCCGGCGGCACACTCCTCCACCCCGTTCACGTCCACCGCCACCGAGCCGCCGACGAAGCACTGCGTCATGAGGTGCAGATTCTTGTAATACACGCGCGGCTTCGTGCCGAGTTCGGGCTGCAGGACCTCGAGACCCTCTTCGGCACGGATGCGCTGCATCTCGGCATCCTCGACCTGGAGCGAGCGGAACGCGCCCGTCGGGCAGCATTGCTCGGCGCGCGTCTGCGTCCAGCCGGCATCGAGCAGGTGGGCGTCGAAGATCCAGGCCTGCGGGATCTGGCGCTCCTCGTTCCAGTACACCGCGCCATAGGGGCAGGCCTCGACGATCTGCCGCTGCCCTTTGGCCTTCTCCGGATCGATGATGACGATGCCGTCGGGCCGCCGGGTGACGGCGCCATTCTTCGCCGCCTTCATGCAGGGTGCGTCGTCGCAGTGATTGCACATCACGGGCATGAAGTGCGCCTCCACCAGCGGGTAGGCGCCACGCTCCTTCCTGACGATGTCCAGCCACTTGTGCCCCTGCGCGGGCTGGGCGGCGGCGTAGCCCGGGAAGTCGTTGCCGTTGTGCTCGTCCTTGACGGCGAGGAAGCACACGCGACAGTTGTCGCAGCGCTCGACGTCCACGATCATGTTCCACTTCCTGCTCATCACGCGACCTCCACCGGCTTCCAGGTATCCACGCCGGTCCACCGCTCGACCTGGATCAGCGTCGTGTTGGGACGGATGCCGTGGGACTTCTTCGTGATCGACTTGCTCGGGTTGAGCATGTTCACGCAGCCGCCGAGGTCCGTGCTGCGGCCCGGCTCGCCGATGGGCCGGTACTCGGCCGAGGCCGTCGAAGCGCTCACCACGCCCGGGCGCAGCCGGTCGGTGACCTGCGCGGCGCAGACCACCGAGCCGCGGTGGTTCCACAGCCGGATCAGGTCATCGTCGCGGATGCCGCGCGCTTCGGCATCCTGCCGGTTGAGGCGCGCGACGAGGTAGTAGTGTCCGTCGCGCAGCACGCGATGCTCGCGGATGTCGCGCACGCTCGAGCCCTCGTCGTCGCCCATGACGTGGAACGGATAACGCGAATGCGGCGTCAGCAACTGCAGCGGGAACTGCGCGAACTCCGCGTCGCGCTTCGGGTCCTCGTAGACCGGCATGTACTGGTTGAGCGGCGGGCGGTCGGGATCGTCGATGCGCTTGAGCGTCGTCGCCACGAACTCGAACTTGCCGGAGGGCGTCTGCAGGCCCTCGCCGAAGGAGCCGACGTAGTCCGACGGCAGCGGATAGGGCTCCGGGGTGTCCTTCTTCCGGCCCTCGTAGAACCAGCGGTTGGCGAGCGGCGCACGCGCCGGCTCCGGATCCGACGGCACGACGAAGTAGCCTTTCTTCAGGAACTGCCGCCAGGTGGTGTGGCGGGCCATGTCGGAAGACTCGAAGGCGCGCTTGCACCAGTCGAGCTCCGTGGTGCCGCCCTCGGAGTAGACGGCCCCGAGGCCGAGCCGCTCGGCGACGGCGAGGAAGATGTCGTAGTCGGACTTCGACTCGCCGAGGGGCTCGATGCACTTGTGCTGCAGCGAAATCACGCGGTGGTTGTTCATCGAGTACATGTGGTGCACGTAGCCGGCGCCGACGTTGTACCACTCGCCGATGTCCCACTTCTCGAACACCGTGCAGGCCGGCAGGATCACGTCGGCATAGGGCGTCTCGCCTTCCCACCACACCGACTGGTTGACGACGAACTTCAGGTTCTCGTGCTGGTACATCCGCACCCAGCGATTGGACTCGACCATGGTGCCGAAGGAGGCGCTGCCGTACTTGTAGAGCATCTCCACCGGCACGTGCCCCGGCGAGGGGTAGCCGAACGGGAAGAACTGGCCCTGCACGGAAGCCACTTCCGTGAGATAGCCCATCGCCCGGCCGTTCATGATGGCCTCGGGGAACCACATGCGCGGGATCGCCTGGCGCACCGAACTCATGGTGACGATGTGCGGCATGCGCTGGTAGTTGTTGGCCGCGTTGGCGCTGTACTGCAGGTCGCCCGAGAAGCTGCCCTCGGCGTAGCCGGGGAAGTAGAAGTTGAAATCGAGCGGCGCACCGTACTGCAGGTTGCCGAAATTCACGCCCGGCCGGCCCCAGCCCTGCATGGCACCGAGGATCGCCATCATGCGGGCCCACTGGGCGCCCATCGGGCTGCGGCAGGCGCCGCCGACACCGACGCCCCAGCCACCGACACCGAGGTAAGTCTTCTTCGTGCCCCACTCGCGGGCGAGCGCGCGCACTTCGCGCGCCGGAATCCCGGTCTCGCGCTCCTGCCACTCGGGCGTCTTCGGCGTGCCGTCGCCCTCGCCGAGCACGTAGGCGCGCCACTCCTCGAAGCCCGTGGTGCGGCGGGCGACGAAATCCTTGTCGTAGAGTCCCTCGGTGATCCACACGTGGCAGAGCGCCGTGGCTAGCGCGGCATCCGTGCCCGGCTTCGGTGCGAGCCACTTGCCGCCGAGGTGCGCCGCCGTGTGGTTCATGTACGGGTCGATGTGCACCATGCGGATGCCGAGTTCCTTCGCCCAGGCGCGCCGCTGCGTGCCCTCGAAGCCGTAGGAGGCGTCCGGGTCGCTCGACCAGAACACCATCATCTCGGCCTCCTTCAGGCAGTCCTCGACGGTGCCGTAGAACTCCGGGCAGCCGAGCCGCATGCTGTTGCCCCAGTGGTGCATCGCGCCCCAGAACCAGCCTTCCCAGCTGTCCGGGTTGTGCACCAGCTTGGTGACGCCGATCAGGTTCCAGAACCGGTTGAACGCCGAGAGGTAGTGGCCGAGGTTGCCCCACTGGTGATGCGAGCCATTGGCGACGCAGACGGCGCCGGGGCCCTGCGCCTTGGCCCGGCGGATCTCGCCGCTGACGATGTCGAGGGCTTCGTCCCAGCTGATGCGCACGAACTTCGACTTGCCGCGATTGGCGATGTTGCGGTTGCCGTTCGGATCGAAGTCCACCCGCTTCATCGGATGCAGGATGCGGTTCTTCGAATAGACCATCGACTTCTGGCACTGGGCGTGCGGGGCGAGCGTGGTCTTGCGCGGCGGCGTGAATTTCCGGCCGCGCGCCTCGATGGTCCAGGACGGAGCGTCCCCGGCATCGAAGTCCATCGGCGTGGTGCGCAGGATCCTGCCATCCTTGACGTAGACGAAGATCGGCCCGCCGTTGGTGCCGTTGGTGTAGCGGGTGACGCCGTTGCCCATGTCGGTGCCCGCCGTCCAGGTCACCGACTCCAGGCGGGCTAGCGTGGCCATGAACCAGACGGCGAGATCGTCCGGGCCCTCGAGGCCGATCTTGAAGTTCTTCGCCGCATCCACGCGCTCGAGCAGGTCGAACGGCGGCGTGAGAAAGCTCTCGGCGATCGCGCGGCTCTTGAAGTGGATGTCGATGTCCGGCTTCGCGTGCAGGCCCTTGCCGGTGCGCACACGGCCGTCGGCGATCTGCACCCAGCGGCCCACCGGCTCGTCGCGCAGCCGGAACTGGGCGATGACGTTGCGCTCCTTCAGGCGCGCCGCGTACTCCGGGTAGACCTTCGCCGCCGCCCGCATCGCCTGCGGAATGCCCCACAGCAGGATCGACAGATTCATCTCGTCCTCCGCAAACCGCGCGGGCCGCGCCCGCCTGCCGCATCGATTCTAAGGCCTCCCACGCCCGCCCCTCCTGCCAAATGTCATCCGGTGCTCATACGGTGCCGGGTCGAAGTTTCGAAGTTTTTGGCCCACCGCGGATTTCCACCGATTCACCCGACAATGCCGGCACGACGGCGACCCCGCGACCCCGTATTCTCGGACGGTCTCCCTGAACGCCGAGGTCTGCGATGACCCGCCGTCTGCGCCGGCATGTCGCGGGTGGCTTCTACCACGTTACCCTCCGGGGCAATCACCGCCGCCCGATCTTCTTCGCCGACGAGGATCGCGACCTTCTCGATACGGTGGTTGGCGATGCCGCGGAGCGACTAGCCGCCCGCATCCATGCCTACTGCTGGATGACCAATCACCTGCACCTGCTCGTGCAGGTCGCCGATGCGCCGCTCGGCTGCCTGATGCTGCGCATCGCCAGCCGGTATGCGCACCGGATCCAGGCCCCACTGGCGACGACCGGCCACCTCTTCGAACGCCGCTACCACGCCGTGCTGGTGGATGCCGATTGCCACCTGCTCGCCATCGTCCGCTACATCCATCTCAACCCGGTGCGGGCCGGTACCGTGACCGACCCTGCCGACTACCGCTGGTCGAGCCATCGCGCTTACCTGGGTGGCCCTGCGCCACCCTGGCTCTGTCGCGCATTCGCCCTGCAGCTGCTGGGCGACGACGCCGTGAGCGCCGCGACGCACTACCGGCAATTCATGCACGCGACCGATGACAGCCGGTGGGGCGAGGGCACGTTGAAACCACACGCCCAGCAGCCGGACATCCTGGGTGGGGACGATTTCGTCGCCCGGGTGTGCGGCGCTGCGTGGCAACCGCGCGGGCCACACAGCCTCGACGACCTGATGCGCGCCTGTGGCGACCGATTCCGGATCGCGCCGGAGGCGCTCGCTTCGTCGAGTCGATCACATCATCTGGCCCGGGCCCGCGCCTGGCTCGCTCACCAGGTGGTAGCCGGGCGGGTCACCAGCATCTCCGAACTGGCTCGCAGGCTGGGTCGCAGCGAGGCCGCCATCCGGCAGGTCATGGCCCGTCACCGGCCCGAGGCCACCGGCGAAGACTGAGAAAACTTCGAAACTTCGACCCGGCACCTATTGGATGGTGGTGCGCTGCCAGGCGAGGTCGCGGGTGACGAAGTCGGCGAGCGCCTGCAGGACGCGGGCGTAGAAGCTGCCCGGGGCGAGGCGCGCGACGGCGGCGGCGAACGGCGCTACCCAGTTGGCGAGATGCCGCTCGGCGAAATCGAGCTGCGCGAGCTGGTAGGAGGCCACCTCGTCGCCGGCGCTCGCCTCGTGGTAGGCGAGGTAGTGCATGAACTCGAGTTCCACCGACAGGTGGTCCGGCGCCCAGGCGAAGCGTTCCGCGAGGCGATAACCGAAGTAATCGTAGAACCGCACGATGTCCTCGCGCGTGCCGGCTTTCTGCCCGGTGCCGAGGTCCTCGCGGATCGGCGCCGGCGGCCCCTGGCTGCCGACCTCGAACAAGCCGCTGTATTCGGCCCCGAGCCGCACCGGGTCGCAGTCGGCGTGCTCGCGCACCAGCTCGTCGAGCGTGAAACCGAACGGCAGTCCCTCGGCGGCGCCGAGCCGCTCGGACAGGCGCGCGCGCACATCGACGTCGTGCGGCGAGGCCACCAGCTCCGAGAAGATGCCATAGCAGCGGCAGCGGGCTGGTGCCGTTCGGGCCGCATCGCGCAGCGGGCTCACGTGACGCTCGCCGCCAGCGCGGTTCGCCGGCGCGCTCATGCCGCATCCTCGCCATCGGCAGGCGTGCCGACAACAGGACTGAACTTCCGTCGCTCCGCGGTAGCTGGCATAGTGCGTGGCAACCCGATGACGCCCGTGAAACCGGGCGCGACATTATTGCCTGAACGGGCCTGATCGGGCCCGATTCGATTCGACCCGAGCCCACCCGAATCCGCCATGCTGAGCTACGCCGCCGCCCTCGACGCCATCCTCGCCGCGGCCACGCTGCTGCCGTCGCGTACAGCGGCCCCGCTGCCGCCCGCCGCCACGGCCGGCGCCATCACGAGTCCCGTCGAGGTGCCTTCCTTTCCCAACGCGGCGATGGATGGCTTCGCCCTGCGCAGCACCGACTGCGCCAGCGCCGGTGCCGCCACACCGGTGTGCCTGGCGATCGCCGGCACGCTCGCCGCCGGCGCGCCGCCGCCCCGGCACACGCCACCGGCCAGCACCTGGGAGATCATGACGGGCGCACCGATGCCGGCCGACTGCGACGCCGTCGTGCCGGTCGAACGCATCGCGCGGACTGGCGCCACACCGGATGCGATCCTCGTCACCGAGCCCGTCCGCCCCGGCCAGAACCGGCGCAACGCGGGCGAGGACTTCAGGCGCGGCGACCGGCTGCTCGATGCCGGCGCCACGCTGTCACCGGAGGCGGCGATGGCGCTCGCCGCCGTCGGCGTGGACCAGCTCGCGCTGCGCCCGCCGCCGCGCATCGGCATCGTCACCACGGGCAGCGAACTCGTGGCGAGCGGTCTGCCCGATGCACAGGGCCGCATCCGCGACGTCAACGGCCCGTACCTCGACGCCGCCCTCGCCAGGCTCGGCCTGCCGCTGGCCGGCCGGCGCAGCGTCGGCGACGACGCCGGCGCGCTCGCCGCCGCCGTCACCGCACTCGCCGCGGATTGCGACATCGTCATCGCCACCGGCGGCGTCTCGGCTGGGCGGCTCGACTTCGTGCCGGCGGCGCTCGCCGCCCTCGGCGCGCGGCTCGTGTTCCACAAGGCCGCGATCCGCCCGGGCAAGCCGCTGCTCTGCGCGCGCCTGCCGCACGGCCCGCTCCTCTTCGGCCTGCCGGGCAATCCCATGGCGGTCGTCGTCGGGCTGCGCTTCTTCGTGCTGCCGGCCGTGCGTGCGCTGATGGGCCGGCCGCAGGAGCGCTTCCTGCCGGCACGCGCGCTCGATGCGGTGCGCGCCCGCGCCACGATGACGTTCTTCGCCAAGGCGCATGCGCAGGTCACGCCCGAGGCGACGCTCGCCGTGCGCCTGCTGCCGGGTCAGGAGTCGTTTCGCATCAGTCCGCTGCTGCGGGCGACCTGCTGGGCGCTGATTCCGGCGGGTGCGCCGGATGTCGCGGTCGGTGACGTGATCGAGGTGGCACCGCTCTGGCCGGGGGAGTTTCCGGCGGCGGGGTGAGCGGTGAGGGACGGCGGCGGCGCGGGAATCGGGGATCGGGGATCGGGGATCAGGTCGCGACTGGCGTCGCTCCTACGGGGTGCTGGTCGGGCGGAGACGCGGAATCGGTCGCGACTGGCGTCGCTCCTACGGGGTGCTGGTCAGGCGGAGACGCGGAATCGGTCGCGACTGGCGTCGCTCCTACCCGGGGCTGGTCGGGCGGGCGGCACGGGGAAATCGGGTCGCGACTGGCGTCGCTCCTACGGGGTGCTGATCCGG
>JADZBS010000072.1 GCA_020851975.1 Gammaproteobacteria bacterium
GCACCCCGGGCACACCCAAGAAGATCACGCTCAAGCGCCGCACGCAGAGCGAGATCAAGCTGGCCAGCAATCAGGGCCGGGCGCGGACGGTCAACGTCGAGATCCGCCGCAAGCGGACGTACGTGAAGCGCGACGAGCTCGAGAAGGAGGCGCGTGCGCAGCAGGAAGAGATCGACCGCAAGCGCCGCGAGGAGGAGGAGCAGCGGCTCGAGGTCGAGCGCCGCGAACGGGAACGCGTCGAGCAGGAGCGAGCCGAGCAGGACCGGCGCGAGCAGGAAGCGCGCCGGAAGGTGGAGGAGGCCGCCCGCCTCAAGGCAGAGGAAGAGGCGAAGCTCGCCGAGGAGGCGCGACGCCAGAAGGAGGCCACGAGGAAACGGGAGGACAGCGACCGGACGACGGAAGCCGCACGTGGCCGTGCCAGACCCGCTGCCGACAGCGGCCAGCCAGCGGTCGACGACCGCGCCACCCGATACGGCCGGCAGGAACTGCACGTCACGGGCGACATCAGCAGCCGCCGCAAGAAGAAGAAACCGGCCCGGCGTACAGGATCCGTCACGGTTGATTCGCGGCATGGCTTTGAGCGACCGACGGCACCCGTCGTGCGCGAGGTCGAAGTCCCGGAGTCGATCAAGGTCTCCGAACTCGCGCAGCAGATGGCCGTCAAGGGAAGCGAGGTCATCAAGTCGCTCATGAAGCTGGGCGTCATGGCGACGATCAACCAGGTGATAGACCAGGACACGGCCATCCTCGTCGTGGAAGAACTCGGGCACACGGCCCGGGCAGCGCAGTCCGGCGGGCTCGAGGCGGAAATCCTCGCCACGGCAGCGACAGCCGGTGAAGAACAGTCGCGCCCGCCCGTGGTCACGATCATGGGGCACGTCGACCACGGCAAGACCTCGCTGCTCGACTACATCCGCAGCACGAAGGTTGCAGCCGGAGAAGCCGGGGGCATCACGCAGCACATCGGCGCCTATCATCTCACCACGCCGAAGGGCGAGATCACGTTCCTCGACACGCCGGGCCACGAAGCGTTCACCGCCATGCGGGCCCGCGGTGCGAAGGTCACCGACATCGTCGTCCTCGTCGTGGCGGCCGACGATGGAGTCAAGCCGCAGACCGAGGAGGCCATTCAGCACGCGCGCGCTGCCGAGGTCCCGATCGTCGTCGCCCTCAACAAGTGCGACAAGGCTGATGCCGACCCGGACCGGGTGCGCAACGAGCTGGTCGCCAAGGGTGTTGTGCCCGAGGAGTGGGGCGGGGAGACGCTGTTCGTCAATGTGTCGGCCCGCACGGGCGCCGGCGTCGATCGCCTGCTCGAGTCCCTGCTCCTCCAGGCCGAACTGCTGGATCTCAAGGCTGTCGGGGAAGGTGCCGCAGCCGGGGTCATCATCGAGTCCGGGCTCGAGAAAGGGCGCGGTGCGGTCGCCACGGTGCTGGTGACCCGCGGCTGCCTGAAGCAGGGCGACGTGCTCCTTGCCGGACAGGAATACGGGCGGGTGCGCATGATGTACGACGAGACCGGCCGCAGCGTGCCAGTGGCCGGACCGTCCGTTCCGGTCGCGGTCCTCGGGCTGTCGGGCATCCCAAATGCCGGCGACGATGCCGTGGTGCTGCCCGACGAACGACAGGCGCGGGAACTCGCCGAATTGCGTGCGTCGCGCAGCCGTGACTCCAAGCTCGCCCAGCAGCAGTCGACGACCCGCCTGGAGGACGTCTTCCAGCAGATGCAGGCCGGCACGGCGCAGTCCGTGCAGATCCTCATCAAGGCGGACGTTCAGGGCAGTGCTGAAGCTCTGCGCGATGCACTCTCCAAGCTGTCGACCGACGAGATCCAGGTGAAGGTGATCGGCAGCTCCGCGGGCGGGATCACCGAGTCGGATGTCAACCTGGCGGCTGCCGCCAGGGCCATCATCATCGGCTTCAACATCCGGGCAGATGGCGCGGCGCGCAACGCCATCAAGGCGACCGGCGTCGACGTGCGTTATTACAGCATCATCTACGAGGCGATCGACGACGTGAAGGCCGCGATGAGCGGCATGCTGGCGCCGGAAGTCCGCGAACAGATCGTCGGCCTGGCCCAGGTCCGCGAAGTGTTCCGCTCGCCCAAGTTCGGCAGCGTTGCCGGTTGCCTGGTGGTCGATGGCTTCGTCAAGAGAAGCAATCCCGTGCGGGTGCTGCGGGACAATGTGGTCATTTTCGAGGGTGAACTCGATTCCCTGCGCCGCTTCAAGGACGATGTCAGCGAAGTCCGCTCCGGTACGGAATGCGGTATCGGGGTCAGGAACTACAGCGACATCAAGGCCGGCGACCAGATCGAGTGTTACGAGCGCATCAAGGTCGCGCGCACGGTATGACAATCGGCGGCGCGGCGACATGCCGGCCGCGTTGGTGAAGCGATGCCACGCGAGTTTCCGCGCAGCCGGCGCCTGGAAGAAGCCATTCAACGCGTGCTCGGCGAGGCGCTGGCAGGCCATGTGCGCGATCCGAGGCTGGCCGGCGTGACCGTCACCGGTGTCAGCGTATCGCGGGATCTTTCGGTGGCGCGTGTCTATGTCGCGCTGCTCTCGGGGGACGCATTTCCGGAGGCAACCCTGGCGGCCTTGCGTTCGGCTGCAGGGTTTCTGCGCTCGACACTGGCACGGGACCTGCAGATTCGCATGACACCCGAGCTGCGCTTTTTCCCCGATGAAGCCCTGGCGCGCAGCCGGGCGCTGGAGTCGCTGATCGAGATGGCGGTCAGAACCGACGACCAGAAGCATGCCGGCTCTGCCGCAGGCGACGAGGACGATGCCGGGCCAGCGCCTGATCGCTCCGGGCCACGGACGTGAGCGATGGCCGGGTGCGGCGCGACGTTCACGGCATTGCACTGCTCGACAAGCCGCTCGGGCTCTCGTCGAACAGCGCATTGCAGCAACTGAAGCGGCTGTACGGAGCTCGTCGGGCCGGGCACACCGGCAGCCTTGATCCGCTTGCGACCGGGATGCTGCCCGTGTGTTTCGGCGAGGCAACCAAGGTGACGGCGTTCCTGCTCGATGCCGACAAGACGTATCGGTTTCGGATGCGGTTCGGATCACAGACGACGACCGGAGACCTCGAGGGTGACGTGGTGGTGACCGGCGAGGAGCGGGTGGAGGAGACCGCCCTGCGCGGCGCCGTGGCGGCCATGACCGGACCCGGCAGGCAGGTGCCACCGATGTACTCGGCCCTGAAGCATCAGGGCCGGCGGCTCTATGACATCGCCCGGAGCGGGCGATCCGTGGAGCGTCAGGCGCGGGAGATTCTCGTGTCGACCTTCGAGATCAGCGACTTCGATCCAGGTGAGCCTCAGTTTGTAGTGCGTTGCAGCAAAGGGACCTACGTCCGGACACTGGCCGAAGATCTGGCCGGTCGCCTGGGTACGGTAGGTCACGTGACGGAACTGCGACGCCTGGCCGTGGGGCCGTTCGAGGAACGCGAGATGCGCACGCTCGCCTCGTTCGAGGCCGCGGCTGGAGGTTCACAGGACGCCCTGGACGGGCTCCTCGAGCCGTTGGACAGGGCCGTCGCCGACAGGCCACCGATCGCCCTGACTGCCCCCGATGCGGCATGCATTTGCCATGGCCAGACGGTGGCGCTGGCTCCGTATGGCCCCGTCGTTGGCTTGGTACGGCTTTACGACCCTGCCGGTGCCTTCCTCGGCATGGGTGAGGCACTGCCCGATGGCCGCTTGCTGCCTCGCCGCCTCGTCGCCGAGGGCGCCCGACTGCGGCCAGGCGAAGCCGGGCTGTATCTGAGCTGAGGTCGAGGTTACAATACCGCGCGCTTTAACAGGGCAAGATCAAGAGTTCCAAGGAGTAGCAGCTAATGTCGCTGTCGGGAGAGCAGAAGGCGAAGGTCATCAGCGAGAACCGCCGTGGCGCCAGGGATACGGGGTCGCCGGAGGTTCAGGTGGCGTTGTTGTCGGCGCGGATCAACGACCTGACCGAGCATTTCAACACGCACAAGAAGGACCATCATTCACGCCGGGGTCTGCTCAAGATGGTCAATCAGCGGCGCCAGCTGCTCGACTACCTCAAGGCGGCCGACGGCGATCGCTACAAGACGCTCATCGAGAAACTCGGTCTACGCCGCTGAGGCGGCCAGATCCCCGGAGCGGGGAATCCTCTCAATCTTCGTCCCGCAGAAGCCGGGATCGCCAGGGGCGATCCCGGCACGTCAATTGGTTATCTGAAGGCAGGTGCAGACAGTGCTGTCGGTAAAGAAGTCGTTCCCCTACGGGGAGCATGAAGTCACCCTGGAAACGGGCGAAGTCGCCCGACAGGCGGATGGGGCGGTCCTGGTCAGCATGGCCGACACGGTAGTCCTGGTCACGGCTGTCGCCGAAAAAGCCGCTGGCGAGAATCGGGATTTCTTTCCGCTCACCGTCAACTACCAGGAAAAGACCTACGCCGCCGGGCGGATTCCGGGCGGCTTCTTCAAGCGCGAGGGACGGCCCGGCGAGAAAGAGACCCTGACGTCCCGCCTGATCGACCGACCGATCCGGCCACTGTTCCCCGAGGGCTTCTACAACGAAGTCCAGGTCATCGCGACCGTGCTTTCCATCAACCCGGAAGTCGACCCCGACATCCCGGCCATGCTGGGTGCGTCGGCAGCGCTGGCGATCTCGGGCGTGCCGTTCGGTGGTCCGATCGCCGGGGCCCGGGTGGCGTACATCGATGGCCGCTACGTCCTCAATCCCAACCGCTCCCAGATGGAACGGTCCCAGATGGACCTCGTCGTGGCCGGTACCGATTCAGCGGTGCTGATGGTCGAATCCGAGATCAAGTGCTTGTCCGAGGACGTGGTCCTCGAAGCCGTGATGTTCGGGCACAGTCATTTCCGCATTGCCATCGACGCCATCCGCGAACTGGCAGCCCAGTGCGGCAAGCCCGCCTGGAACTGGCAGCCGCCGCCGGTCGACTCGGTGTTGCGCCAGTCCGTCGAGGGCCACGCCGGCAAGGCGCTGGCCGAGGCGTACAGGATCCGTGAAAAGCAGCAGCGCACGAACAGGGTCGCGGAACTCAAGACACAGGCAGTGGCGGCGCTGGCTGGCGGCGAACCGGCCAAGTGGTCGGCCGACCAGGTCGGTGAGGAATTCTCCGCGCTCGAGAGCCGGATCGTCCGTGAACGCGTGATCAATGGCGAACCGCGCATTGACGGCCGCGATTACACGACTGTCCGGCCCATCACGATTCGCACCGGGGTGCTGCCGCGTACGCACGGCTCAGCGTTGTTCACGCGCGGCGAGACACAGGCCCTCGTGGTGACCACGCTCGGCACGGACCGCGACGCCCAGATCATCGATGCCTTGAGCGGCGAGCACCGTGACCGCTTCATGCTGCACTACAATTTCCCGCCGTTCTCGACAGGCGAGATCTCGTTCCTCAGCTCGCCGAAGCGCCGGGAAATCGGCCACGGTCGCCTGGCGCGCCGTGCCATCACCGCGGTCCTGCCGGACATGGCGCGTTTCCCCTATGTCGTGCGCGTGGTATCCGAAATCACCGAATCGAACGGCTCGAGCTCGATGGCGTCGGTTTGTGGCGCCAGCCTGTCGCTGATGGATGCCGGAGTTCCCACAGCCGCACCCGTCGCCGGGGTCGCGATGGGCCTGGTGAAGGAGGGCAACCGCTACCAGGTCCTGACGGACATCCTGGGAGACGAGGACCATCTCGGCGACATGGACTTCAAGGTCGCCGGTACGGCGCAGGGTGTCACGGCCCTGCAGATGGACATCAAGATCGACGGCATCACCCGCGACATCATGAAGGACGCGTTGAAGCAGGCGCGGGACGCGCGGCTGCACATCCTGACGCAGATGAATCAGGTGCTGGATGCCCCGCGGCAGAAGATGTCCGACTGGGCCCCGACGATCATCACGATGAAGATCGACCCTGAGAAGATCCGCGATGTGATCGGCAAGGGTGGTTCGGTGATCCGCTCCATCACGGAGGAGACCGGTACGACGATCGACATCGAGAACGACGGCACGGTCAAGATCGCATCGGTCAACTCAGCCTCCGGGCGTGAGGCGCTGCGCCGGATCGAACTGATCACCGCCGATGTCGAGGTCGGCCGGGTGTACGAAGGCCGTGTAGCCCGGCTGATGGATTTCGGAGCGTTCGTGACGATCCTGCCGGGCCGCGATGGCCTGGTGCACATCTCGCAGATCTCGGACGAACGCGTCGAGCGCGTCAGCGACCGGCTGCGCGAGGGCGATGTCGTGAAGGTCAAGGTCCTCGAAGTGGACCGTCAGGGCCGGGTGCGCCTAAGCATGCGCGGAGTCGACGCCGCCTGATTTCCAGGCGGCGTCTGGTTCCAGCCGTCCGTTAGGGCGTCGGCTTCAGCCGACCACGCCGGCTCGCGCGACACGGCTCTCGGGCAGGGCGGCGCGCAGCGCCGTCTGGAGCCGCTCGCCAAGCCCCGGATCGCGTTCCTTGGCCGCCAGCCTGATCAGGGCGGACAGGAAATCGGCCGTGAGCAACGGCGCGCCGGACCGTTCCGCCTCGCCGATGATCTGGAGCAGCACGGTCGTCGTGATGTCCTTCCCGGTGGCCTGGTCCGTTACCTTGATTTCACCGCCGGCGTTGATCACCCGTCGCAAGTCTTCGAGGTTGACGTAGCGGCTCTCCACCGTGTCGTACAACCGCCGGTTGACGTATTTCCGGATTACTCTGGGTTCGCTGGTCACTGTCTGTCTCCCGCTGCTATCCCTTGGCGTTAGGACTCGCGGTGCATCGGGTCATCGATCCCGCACCACCGCATGTTAAGCGCCAATTTTGACAAGGTCCAAGGTGAGATAGTTCGCAATCGATACGAACTGCATCGACAGCAACAAGAAAGTTGTTAAAAAATAAATGGTTATATCCTGTTCTTGCAACAGGATATAGGTCAGGGTCTGGTGCTGACAGGATCGCCTGACCGGGCGCTGCCGCAGAAGTCTGGCGGTTCGGGCTAGAAACCGTCTTCGCGATCGCGGAACTGTCGTTCGGCAAGCTCGCGGCGTTCCTGCGCCTCGACCGACAGGGTAGCCACCGGCCGGGCCTCCAGGCGCTTCAGGCCGATCTCCTCGCCGGTTTCCTCACAGTAGCCGTAGCTGCCGTCCTCGATCCGGGCGAGGGCTGAGTCGATCTTCTTCAGCAACTTGCGCTCACGGTCACGCGTGCGCAGTTCCAGGCCGAATTCCGACTCCTGGGTGGCCCGATCATTGGGATCCGGGAAGTTGCTTGCCTCGTCCTGCATGTGGTGGACGGTGCGGTCGACTTCCTCCATCAGCTCGCGCTTCCACGCCAGCAGGATGTGCCGGAAGTGATCGAGCTGGCGTTCGTTCATGTACGACTCGCCACTCTTGGCCTGATACGGCGGAATGCCATGGATCAGGCCCACGCTGGCCGTTACAGGGCCACCATCGGCACGCCTTGCCGGTAGCTGCCTGCGTGTGATGCCAGGGGCAGGGTTGGTGGCAGGGAGCGGCTTGCCGTTGCGGGGGCTGGCCGCATTGCTGGTCGGCTTCTTGGTGGCAATAGGACTGGACCCTTGTGGCTTGGTCTTGGTCGGCCGGGCGTGCGCCGGCCTGGCCGCAGCCTTGGCCGGGGCCTTGGCCTTACGCGTGGTCGATGGAACTGCCTTCCTCGCTGAAGGCTTGCTCTTCCTCGAGGAAGGGCGGGCTGAAGCCTTGCTCACCGAGCGCTTTTTTGCCGCCATGCCTGATCGTCCGGAATCGAAGAAACGCGGGATTATACATACCGGAACCACGGGGGGAAGCCCGTCCGCGCGACTGTCGCCCGGACGGGCCGGACACCGCCTCAGGGAACGATCGGCAGCCCGCCGGCGAGTGTGCCCGGGGCCCCAGGCTGCCAACCGGGGGCGCGGTGCTCGGCGACGACCGTGGTGTAGAGGCCACCCCGGACATTGAACCGGGCCGTGAGCCTCGCGAATCGAGGCATCAGCGCCTGCACGAGGTCATCGAGGATGCGGTTGGTGACGGCTTCGTGGAAGGCCCCAACGGATCGGTAGGACCAGACGTAGAGCTTCAATGCCTTCAATTCCACGCACCGCCGATCCGGCACGTACTCGAGCAGCAGGGTCGCGAAATCGGGCTGCCCGGTCTTGGGACACAGGCAGGTGAACTCGGGGATCCGGATGCGGATCACGTAGTCCCGTTCACCACAGGGGTTCTCGAAGGTGTCGAGCACAGCTGGTGGCGAACGTTCCATGCGTCAGTCATCTCGACGCCGGTGGCGCCAGAATGCCATCGGCGCTGCTGGTGTCAGACCGAAAAAATTACTTTACACTAAGCCGCGTGCGCGAACCACGGCGCTGTGGAAGCCGAATGCTGGTGAAGAACCGGCACGAGGCGAGCGCATGCCACGCACCGCGGAGGTGTCCATTGAACGCGAGCCCAAGACCAGCCACGGGTCCACAGCGTCCCGCGGCCCGCCTGCCTTTGTTGTCGGGCAACTGAATCCATGCGCCTCAGCAAGATCAAGCTGGCCGGCTTCAAGTCGTTCGTGGATCCCACCACGTTCCATCTGCCCTCCAGTCTCGTCGGAATCGTCGGGCCGAATGGCTGCGGCAAATCAAACGTCATCGACGCCGTGCGCTGGGTCATGGGCGAGATGTCGGCCAAGCACCTGCGTGGCGATTCCATGGCCGACGTCATCTTCAACGGCTCGGCGTCGCGCAAGCCGGTCGGTACGGCCAGTATCGAGCTGTTCTTCGACAACTCCGATGGCTCGATCGGCGGTCAGTATGCCCAGTACGCCGAGATCTCGCTGAGACGTTCCATTTCGCGCGATGGCACCTCGAGTTACTTTCTCAACAATACCCGCTGCCGGCGCAAGGACATCACGGAGATCTTCCTCGGCACCGGCCTTGGCTCGCGCAGCTACGCCATCATCGAGCAGGGCATGGTCTCGCGTCTGGTGGACGCGAAGCCCGACGAGATGCGCACCTACGTGGAGGAAGCGGCCGGAATCTCGAAGTACAAGGACCGGCGCCGCGAGACCGAGACGCGCATCCAGCATACACGCGACAACCTGGCACGCCTCAACGACCTGCGCGAGGAGATCAGCAAGCAGCTCGAGTATCTGCAGCGTCAGGCCAGGACAGCCGAGCGCTACAAGGAGCTGAAGGCGAAGGAGCGACGGCTCGAAGCGGAGTTGCTCGCCACCCGGCTCGTGGATCTCGACCGGTCCCTGGACACTGCGCGGCTCGACCTCTCCAGGCGCCAGACGGAACTCGAGGGCGTGGTTGCCGGGCAACGGCGCATCGAGGCCGAGATTGCCCAAGCCCGGGAATCGCACGTTACGGCGACCGAGGCGTTCAACTCCGCCCAGGCGCAGCACTACGCCAACCAGAGCGAGATTTCGCGGCTCGAGCAGTCGATCGTCCATGCTCGCGATCTGCGTGACCGCCAGCAGGCCGACCTGACTCAGGTGCGTGACCAGTCGGCGGCGATCGTCGCTGAGCTGGCCGTGGACCAGGGTCGGCTGACTGACATCCAGAACGCGCTCGCTCAGCTCGAGCCGGGTCTGCTGCGTGCACGGCAAGGCGAAGAGAGCGCTGCGGCAGCCCTTCGCCAGGCCGAGAAGGTTCTGGAGGACTGGCAGAACGAGTGGCACGAGTACAATCTCGGACTCAAGGAGTTGCACCGTGCCGCGCACGTCGAGCAGACCCGCATCGAACATCTCGATGCGCAACGGCGTCAGCTCGAGCGCCAGCGCGAGACGTTGGAACAGGATCTCGGCAGCGTGGCACTTCCGGAGCTGGCGGCGCGGCTCGATGGCCAGTCACGTGCCGTCACGGACCGGGAGACCCGGGCAGCCGAATTGCAGGGGCGCCTCGATGCCCTGGTGCAGGAAGCCGATGCGTTGCGGGTTCAGGAGCTGCGCTGGGGTGACGAGTTCGAAGCGCTTACTGCGACGCTCGCTTCATGCCAGGGCCAGGTCAAGGCCATACGCGCGGTGCAGGATGCGGCCCTGGGAGGCGACGACCGCTCGCTGGGCACCTGGCTTGCCGACCGGAGCCTGGATGGCAACCCACGCCTCGCACAGAAGCTGCGGGTCGACGACCACTGGGTGCTGGCCGTCGAGACGGTATTGGGGGATTTTCTGCAGGCCGTCACGGTCGATGACGACGAGCGACACCTCGACCGGATCCCCGACACCCAGTTCACGCTGGTCGCGCGTGGCGACGGCGACGGCGACGGTCCCGGGATCGACCGGCGATCGCTCCTCGCTCATGTCGCCGAACCGGGGGCCGTGGCCGGCATGCTGGCGCAGGTGCTCACCGCCGGCGACCTGGCAGAGGCGATTGCCATGCGGCACCGTCTCGAGCCGTATCAGTCAGTGGTCACCGCGGACGGGATCTGGCTCGGCCGTGGCTGGACAAGGGTCAATCGCGGCCAGCGCAGCCAGGCCGGTATCCTGGCGCGCGAGCAGCAGTTGCGCGAGCTGAACGCTGCCATTGCGGAACACCAGGCCCGGATCGGAGCGATCGAGCAAGCCCGCCAGGGCGCACGCCAGCGCATCAGCGACATGACGCGGCTGCGGGCCGAGTTGACCATCGAGTTCAATGCGGCCAACCGCGAACATGCCGAATCCCTTGCGCTGCTAGAGAATCTCAGGACCGAGATTACCCGTGCGGGTGACCGGCGCACCGCTCTGGAGCAGCAGCGCGCGAGGATCGTGGCGGATGCCGCAGGGCTCGATACGGCACACCGCGAAGCGCACCAGCGGGAGGCGCGTGTCGCCGAGGA
>JADZBS010000073.1 GCA_020851975.1 Gammaproteobacteria bacterium
TAACCGTGTGACGACGACCAAGACGGCGTTGGTAGCGGGGGCAGGATTTGAACCTGCGACCTTCGGGTTATGAGCCCGACGAGCTGCCAGACTGCTCCACCCCGCACCAGAAGCGGGAGATGTTACCGGTCGGGGGAAGGATTGGCAATGGCGGCGATTCGCAGCCCCACGCGATCAGGACAGGACCCGTTCACAGAACTCCAGCAGACTCCCGGGGAACAGTCCGAGCGCCAGGACGACCGCGACATTGGCCGTCACGAGAAGGCGCAGGTCGAGCGCCGGCGTGAATGGCGTCCCGTCGAGAGCGTCCTCGAAATACATCATGCGAATGACACGCAGGTAATAGAACGCGCCGATGACCGAAAACAGGATGCCGACCACGGCGAGCCACAGATGGCCGGCATCGAGCAGAGCCGAGAGCACCCACCACTTGGCGTAGAAGCCCACGAGTGGCGGTACGCCGATCATGCTCACCATGACCAGCATCATCAGCACCGCGAACCAGGGGTTGCGCCGGTTCAGCCCCCGGAAGTCATCGATCGCATCGGCCTCCCGGCCGGGTCCACAGAGCAGCAGGATGCTGCCGAAAGCGGCTGCGGTCATGATGACGTAGGCCAGCGTGTAGAACAGCGCGGCTTCCACACCTCCAGCTCCGGCGGCGACGAAGCCGAGGAGAATGAAGCCGACGTGGCCGATTGCCGAGTATGCCAGCATGCGCCGTATGTTCGTCTGGGCAATGGCCACCACGTTGCCGATGCCGAGCGACAATACCGCCAACGCAGCGAGAATGACCTGCCAGTCACCCTGCATCAGGGCCAGACCGTCGAGCAGGACGCGCAGCGCCAGGGCAAACGCAGCGAGCTTCGGAACCGTGGCGATGAAGAGCGTGACGCAGGTTGGCGCCCCCTCGTAGACATCGGGAACCCACATGTGGAACGGCACAGCCCCGAACTTGAAGGCAATGCCGAGCACGATGAAGCACAACCCGAGCAGCAAGGCGGTCTGCCCTTCTCCACCGCTGCCCATGGCAGCAGCGACACCGTCGAAATCCACATGGCCGGTGACGCCATAAACGATCGAGATGCCGTACAGGAGGCAACCGGACGCAATGGCACCGAGCACGAAGTACTTCATCGCGGCTTCGGCGCCGCGGGCGGCATCCCGCTCGAATGCCACCAGTCCGTAGAGAGCCAGGGAGAGCGTTTCCAGGCCGAGATACAGCATCAGGAAGCTGCCCGATGAAGCCAATACCAGCACTCCCAGCAGCGCAAACAACGCCAGCACGTAGAAATCGCCGGCATCGAGTGCGCGGTCCTGCAGGTAGCTGCGGCTGTAGACGAACACGACGGCCGCCAGCGCAAAGGCGAACAGCTTGAGCAGGCGCGCCACCGGATCGAGCACGAACGCCCCTCCGGGAATCGCGCTCACCGTCCCGGCATCGGTCGTTGCCGTGGCCCACGCGCCAAGGACCAGCGTCGCCATGGCGAGCAGGTACGTCAGGTCGCGGCTGCGACTGCCTGCAAACAAACCACCGAGCAGCACGGCACACAGCCCGGCGCCCACGACGATCTCGGGCATGGTGACGGACACGAACGCCATCAACGAGGTGTTCATAGCTTGGACTGCACGATGTGGTTGGTCAGGTTGTCGACCGTGGCGCCCATGACATCCACCAGCGGCCCGGGCCACAGGCCAAGGAGCAGCACGGCGGCAGCTACCAGCGACAGCACCAGGAACTCCCTGCCGTCCAGGTCCTGCATGCCCGCCACCCCATCGTTGGCCACCGGCCCGAAAATGACCCGCTTCACGAGCCAGAGCGTATAGGCGGCGCCGACGACCAGCGTGGTTGCAGCCAGGAACGCATACCAGAAGTCCGCCTGGAAACTCGCCAGGATCACCAGGAACTCGCCGACGAAGCCCGAAGTACCTGGCAGCCCGGCGTTGGCCATGGCGAAAAGAACCATGAACGTGGCAAATCGCGGCATGCTGTTGACGACCCCACCGTAATCGGCGATCTGGCGGCTGTGCAGCCGGTCGTACATGACACCGACGCAGAGGAACAAGGCCCCGGACACGAAGCCATGGGAGATCATCTGCACCATGCCGCCGGTGATGCCCATGGCGATGCCCGGCAGGTCCCCGGTGCGCCCGACGATGCCCCACGCCAGAAAGAATCCGAGGGTGACGAAGCCCATGTGGGCGATCGACGAGTACGCGATGAGCTTCTTCATGTCCTGCTGCACCAGGGCCACGAAGCTGATGTAGACCACCGCCACCAGCGACAGGCCGATGACAAGAAGCGACAGGGAGCCGGCGGCGTCCGGCGTGATCGGCAGGCTGAAGCGCACGAAACCGTAGCCACCCATCTTCAGGAGCACGGCAGCGAGGATCACCGATCCTCCGGTCGGCGCCTCGACGTGGGCGTCAGGCAGCCACGTGTGCACCGGCCACATCGGCACCTTGACGGCGAACGCTGCCAGAAAGGCGCCGAAAATCCACAGCTGCTCGGTCAGGGACAGGGGCAGGGCGTGGAAGGCCAGGATGTTGTAGCTGCCTGCCTGGAGATACAGGTAGATCAGCGCGATCAGCATGAAGACGGATCCGAGGAAGGTGTACAGGAAGAACTTCACCGTGGCGTACACGCGGCGTTCACCGCCCCACACCCCGATGATGATGAACATCGGGATCAGCATCGCTTCCCAGAACACGTAGAAAAGCAGGGCATCGAGCGCTGCGAACACCCCGATCATCAGGCCCTCGAGCACCAGGAATGACGCCAGATACTGGGCCTGTCGCACCCGGATCGACTTCCAGCCGGCGATCACCACCAGGGGCGTGAGGAACGTCGTCAGCAGGATCAACGGCATCGAAAAACCATCGACACCGAGAAAGTACTCCACCGAAAAGGCCGGAATCCACGGCACCCGTTCAACGAACTGCATCTCGGCGGTGGTCCGGTCGAACCCGGTCCAGAGCGGCAGACTCAGGACGAACGTCGCCATCGAGACGGCGAGCGCAACCCAGCGGAATGCCCGGAACGCCTCCGGCGGCAGATCGTCGCGGCGCCCGGCGGCGAGGACTGCCAGTCCGCCGAAGATCGGCAGCCAGATCAATACAGTCAGAATGCCCACTCGTTCTCCCTGTCCGGCGCTCTCAGCTTCGGCTCAACGCCCACGTCAACAGCACGGACAGACCGATGACCATGGCGAAGGCATAGTGGTACAGATACCCGCTTTGCACCCGCCGGACCACCGTAGCGCACCACCCGACCAGCCGGGCGCTGCCATTCACGATGGCGCCGTCGATCACGCCGACATCCCCGCCCTTCCAGAGCGCCGTGCCGAGGCCACGCGCCGCGCGCGCCAGCACCTTCTCGTTGAAGTCATCCAGGTAGTACTTGTTCACCAGGACGCGGTACGGCAGATCCAGCACCCGGCGGATGCGATCCGGCAGTGATGGCCGATGCAGATAGGCGTACCAGGCTGACGCCACGCCGGCCAGCGACAGGAGCACAGGCAACCCTGCCACGCCATGCAGCAGGAAGGCGCCTGGCCCATGGAACTCGCGTCCCAGCTCCCCGAGCACGTCGTGGGCTGGCGTTACCGCAATTGCCGGGCCGAAGTAGCCACCGAACAGCACCGGGCCGATGGTGAACCAGCCTATGACGAACGATGGAATGGCGAGCAGCACCAGGGGTAGCGTGATGACCCACGGCGACTCATGCACATGGTGGCGCGTTTCCTCGTCCATCCGCTCCGGACCGTGAAAGACGAGAAAGAACATCCGGAACGAATACAGTGCCGTGACGAAGACCCCGATCAGCAGGCAGGCAGCAGCGTAACCCGATCCGGGGATGGTCGAGAGCTCGACAGCTTCGATCAGCGCATCCTTGGAGAAAAACCCGGCGAACCCCGGAAAGCCGATCAGCGCCAGCGACCCGACGAGGCTGGTCCAGTAGGTCACCGGCATGTAGCGGCGCAAGCCACCCATGCGGCGAATGTCCTGCTCGTGATGCAGTGCCACGATCACTGAGCCCGCGGCCAGGAACAACAGCGCCTTGAAGAAGGCATGCGTCATGAGGTGGAAGATGCCGGCTGCATAGGCCGACGCACCGAGCGCCGTCGTCATGTAGCCGAGCTGTGACAGTGTCGAGTAGGCCACGACCCGCTTGATGTCGTTCGCGACCACGCCCATGAAGCCCGTGAACAGGGCTGTCGTCGCACCGATGACCAGCACGGTCGTCAGCGCCACCTCGGACTGCTCGAACAGCGGCGACATCCGCGCCACCATGAACACGCCCGCCGTCACCATGGTGGCCGCGTGGATCAAGGCCGATATCGGCGTCGGGCCTTCCATCGAATCCGGCAGCCAGACATGCAGCGGCACCTGTGCCGACTTGCCCATCGCGCCAACGAAAAGCAACAGGCAGGCCACGGTGGCCACCGACCACGGCGACCCGGTCATGATCTCGATGGTCTGCTCACCAAGCGCCGGCGCCTGCCCGAAGACGGTCGCGTAATCCAGGCTCCCCGTGTAGGCCAGCACTGTCGCGATGCCGAGGAGGAAGCCGAAATCCCCGACCCTGTTGACGAGAAACGCCTTCATGTTGGCGAAGATCGCCGTCGGGCGCGTGTACCAGAAACCGATCAGGAGGTATGAAACCAGGCCCACCGCTTCCCAGCCGAAGAACAACTGCATGAAGTTGTTCGACATGACCAGCATCAGCATGGCGAAGGTGAACAGTGAAATGTAGCTGAAGAACCGCTGGTAGCCGGGGTCATCGTGCATGTAGCCGATGGTGTAGACGTGCACCATCAGCGACACGAACGTCACCACGACCATCATGAGCGCCGACAGGCGATCGATCAGGAACCCCACCTCCATGCGCACGCCGTCGGTGACGAGCCAGGTATAGACGGTCTCGTTGTAGGCGGGACCCTCGCTGCCCAGCACGTCACGAAGCACCAGGAGCGACATCACGAACGAAGCGCCAACCGCACCGATCGTCACGGTGTGGGCTCCCGCCCGGCCGATCAGCCGGCCGGCGAGTCCGGCCAGCATGGATGCGAACAGGGGCGCGAGGATGATGGCCAGGTAGATATTGCTCACTGATCAGCCCCGCAGTACATCGAGGTCCTGCACGTTGATGCTGCGACGCGTGCGGAACAACACCACCAGGATGGCGAGCCCGATCGCCGACTCGGCAGCAGCCACCGTGAGAACAAAGAAGACGAAGACCTGGCCGGTGCTGTCACCCATGAACCGTGACAGTGCGACAAAGTTGAAATTGACGGCGAGCAACAGCAGTTCCACACACATCAGCAGCAGGATCACGTTCTTCCGGTTGATGAAGATGCCGGCCACGCTGATGCCGAACAGCACGGCGGAAAGCGTCATGTAATGCGTGAGCGTGATCACGGCTCGGTCTCCGCCGGTATCTTCACGATCCTGACTCGGTCCTGCCGCCGGACCTTGACCTGGGCGGCCACGTCCTGCGTCTTGAGGCCCGGGCGATGCCGCAGGGTGAGCATGATCGCCACCACGATTGCCAGCAGCAGGATGAATGCAGCCAGCTCGAACTCGACGACATGATTCCCGTACAACGCCATGCCGATCTCGCGGGTATTGCTGTGGCTCGATGGCACCGAGGCGAGATCCGCAGTGATGGGCAGGCCGGAGTCGACAGCCCACATCACGACGAGAAGCTCCAGGACCATGACCCCGGCCACGATGGCTCCGAGCGGCGCATAGCGGGTGAATCCTTCGCGTGACACCGCGACGTTGACATCGAGCATCATGACGACGAACAGGAACAGCACCATCACTGCGCCGACGTAAACCAGAACCAGCACGATGGCCAGGAACTCGGCCTCCAGCAGCAGCCAAAGAACCGCGCTGGTGACGAATGCGAGAATCAGGAACATGGCGGCATGCACCGGGTTGCGTGCCATGATGACACCGAATCCGGCGACCACCAGGACCAGGGCGAGAAATCCGAAGATGATGGTCGTTATCATGGCTGTGCGTCCGCGCCTGGTTCTCGCTCAGCGGTAGGGGGCATCGGCAAGCTTGTCGGCGGCGATCATGGCCTCGTACCGGTCGCCCACGGCGAGAAGCTTGTCCTTGGACATGATGTTTTCACCCCTGTTTTCCATGTGGTACTCGAGGATGCGCGTCTCCACGATGGCATCCACCGGACAGGCTTCCTCGCAAAAACCGCAGTAGATGCACTTGAACAGGTCGATGTCGTACCGGGTGGTTCGGCGTGTGCCGTCGGCTGCCACGTCGGATTCGATCGTGATGGCGGCCGCCGGGCACACGGCCTGGCAGAGCTTGCAGGCGATGCAGCGTTCCTCACCGTTCGGGTAACGGCGCAGCGCGTGCAGCCCCCGGAACCGGGGCGACTGCGGGGTCCTTTCCTCGGGATACCGGATCGTGACCTTGCGGACGAACAGGTTGCGCAGCGTGACCCGCAGCCCGGCGAGCCGTTCCCAGAGCGACAACGTCTTCAGCACGGAAGTGATGGTGCTCATGCTCAGGCGCTCCATGGTCCGATACGGGCGACCACCATGACACCCTCGACCAGGATCCAGACCAGCGTCACCGGAATGAAGACCTTCCAGCCGAGCCGCATGATCTGGTCGTAGCGATAGCGCGGAAACGTCGCCCGGAACCAGAGGAAACAGAACAGAAAGAACGACATCTTCAGGGCAAACCAGCCGAGCGACGGCCAGCGCAGGAACTCGAGCAGCGTGCCATCGAGGAACGCAAACGCCGGCCCGGCGAGAAATGACTCCCAGCCACCGAAGAACATGACCGAGGTGAGTGCCGCGATCAGGATGATGTTCGCGTACTCGGCGAGGAAGAAGATGGCGAATGCCACACCGGAGTACTCGACGTGAAAGCCGGCGACGATCTCCGACTCCCCTTCCGCCACGTCGAACGGCGCCCGATTGGTCTCGGCCACGCCGGAAATGAAATAGACCAGGAACAGCGGAAACAGCGGCAACCAGAACCAGCTGAAGATGCCGCCCGACTGACGGGCCACGATCTCGCCGAGATTCAGGCTGCCGCCGGCCATGAGCACGCCGACGAGCGCAAAGCCCATGGCGATCTCGTAGGCGACGATCTGCGCTGCCGATCGCATCGCGCCGAGGAAGGCATACTTCGAGTTCGATGCCCAGCCCGCGAGGATGACGCCATACACGGCGAGAGATGTCAGCGCCAGCACGTACAGCAGTCCGGCATCGATCTCGGCGATGGCAAAGCCCGGAAACAGCGGAATGACTGCCCATGCCGCCAGGGCGGGCACGATGGACAGCAATGGTGCGATGAGAAACAGGAACCGGTCTGCGTTGGCCGGGATCACCACTTCCTTGACGATCAGCTTGATCGTGTCGGCGAACGGCTGGAACCAGCCGCGTGGACCGACCCGGTTCGGGCCGATCCGGTTCTGCATGTAGCCGATGATCTTGCGCTCGATGTACGTCAGGAATGCCACGCACAGGATGAGCACCACCACCAGCGGCACGATCTGCAGCACGATCGTCACGAGAGTGGCGACGTCGGAGCGCCAGGCCTCCGGCAGGAATCCGAGCAGGTTGTGAACGAACTCGTACATGACGTTCCTCAGGCCCGCCGCCGTCCGGGATGGGCGGCGTCCTGGTCCGACGCCCCAGCCTGCTGCAGGGCGTCTGCACGACGGACTAGGCCATCGATCCTGTAGATCGGCACGTCGATATCATCCAACCTGACCGGCGCCGTCGCCGGCACGGCGGGCAGCGCCTCGGCTATCCCATCCGGGATCGCCGGAGCCGCTTCGACGCAGGCCCGCAGGTCTTCCCGAATGGCCGAACAACTGTCGTAGTCGACATCCGCCTGGTGCATGAGCCTGGCGAGCACCCGCAGCACCTTCCAGCCTGGCCGGGCCTCGCCCGGCGGACGAGCGACAGCCTCGAAGCTCTGCCAGCGGCCCTCCGCGTTCACGTACGTACCCGCGGTTTCGAAGGCCATGGCGATGGGCAGGAGTACGTCCGCATGCTGGCGTAGCCACGCAGAGTCGAAGGCCGAGAAGGCGACGACGAAGTCTGCCCGCCAGTCGGCGCCGATGGCGCCGCAGTCCTGCTCGGGCTCGACGCCGAAGAGAATCATGCTCGACGGCGGCGTCACCGCCAGCCGCCCTGCGTCGGCCCCGGCCCGCTGGCGCGGAACGCCACCGGCGGACCGGTGCGGCAAGACGCCCGCGAGCGCAAGACCGGCAGCGTTGCTGCCCTCGGTCAGCTCGCCGAGCCGCGCTCCTGTCACCCGCGCCAATTCCGCTGCAACCAGCCGGATCTCCGCAAACCTCGGGTGCCGCCGGGCAACCAGTCCGAGCAGGATCGCCGCGCGCTCGCCGGCACGCAGCCCGGTGGCCACGGCACGATGCGCGTCGGTCGGCTCCGGTGCCCCGGCGCACCATGCCGCGGCCGGTGCAGACAGGCCGCACTCCGGTGCCGCAGCCTTCAGTATCGCCACCAGCTCCAGCCAGAAATCGTCGACCTGGCCTTCGAGATACTGGCCGACAGGGAACAGGTAGGGGTAACGGGCTGCGTTGACGAAGTTCACGACAGCACCGCGCAGCGCCGCCTTGCGAATCCGGTGGGCCAGCAGCGGGACCTCATGACGCAGATTCGAACCGACCACCAGCACCTGGTCGAGCTGCTCGACGGCGGCGATCGGCATCCCGAGACCCGGCATCCGTGGCTCGGCCTGCTGGTTGCGGAAGTCGCGACGCCGCAGGCGGTGGTCGATGCTGGCGCTGCCCACGTGCTCCATCAGTTGCGCGAGGAGAAAACCCTCCTCCGCCGTGGCGCCCGGCGACACCAGCGCACCCAGAGCCGCATCCGCATTCTTCCCGGTGGCAGACGACAGCCGGTTGGCGACGACCGCCAACGCCTCGTCCCACTCGACCGTGCGCCATGTCCCGGCGTCGCGCACCATGGGCTGCTGCAGCCGATCGGCGGCCTGAAGGCCCTGGTAGCTGAACCGGTCGCGGTCCGACAGCCAGGTCTCGTTGATTTCCTCGCAGGCCCGCGGAACGACGCGCTTGACGCGCCCATCCATCACATGCGCATAGACCTGCGAGCCAAGGCAGTCGTGTGGTGCAATCGTGGGATGCTGGGACATCTCCCAGGCTCGTGCAGCGAACCGGAACGGCTTGCTGGTGAGCGCACCGACGGGGCAGAGATCGATGATGTTGCCCGACAGCTCGTGGCCGATGGATCGCTCGATAAACGGAGATATCTCTACGCGATCACCGCGCCCGATGGTGCCGAGCTCCTGAAAGCCGGCGATCTCCTGCGTGAAGCGCACGCAGCGGGTACAGTGGATGCACCGGGTCATCTCGGTCGCGATCAGCGGCCCGATGTCCTTGTCCCTGACCACGCGCTTGCGTTCGACGAATCGCGAGACGTCGCGGCCGAAGCCCATGGCAAGGTCCTGCAACTCGCATTCTCCACCCTGGTCGCAGATGGGGCAGTCGAGCGGGTGGTTGATCAGCAGGAACTCCATCGTCGCCTTCTGCGCACCGATGGCCTTTTGCGACCGCGTGTGCACCTTCATTCCCGGCGTGACCGGCGTGGCGCAGGCGGGCAACGGCTTCGGCGCGTTCTCGACCTCGACGAGGCACATGCGGCAGTTGGCAGCGATGGACAGCTTGTCGTGGTAGCAGAACCGCGGCACATAGATGCCCGCCGCATCCGTGACCTCGATCAGCATCTGGCCCGGCCGGGCCTCGACGTCCAGGCCATTGACCTGGATGGTGCACTTGTCTTGCGTCATGGGATGTGCCGTCGGACGGTCAGGCCGCCTCCGGTTGGGCCTCCACGATCGAACGTCCGCCGTTGGCCACCATGTACTCGAACTCGTGCCGGAAGTGACGCAGGAAACTCTGCACGGGCCACGCTGCCGCATCGCCGAAGGCGCAGATGGTATGGCCTTCGATCCTGTTGGCCACGTCGAGCAGCAGCCTGAGGTCTTCCTGTCGCCCTCGCCCCTCGACAATGCGGGTCAACATCCGGTGCAGCCAGCCTGTTCCTTCACGGCACGGTGTGCACTGCCCGCAGGATTCGGCATGGTAGAAGCGGCTGATCCGTCGCAACACGGACACCATGCAGGTCGTGTCGTCCATGATGATCATCGCGCCCGTGCCGAGCGCAGAACCGGCCGCCTTGACCGAGTTGTAGTCCATGGTGACGTTCATCATGGCAGCGCCGGGCAACACCGGCACCGACACGCCGCCCGGAATCACCGCCTTCAGATCCCTCCCGTCGCGCATCCCGCCGGCGATTTCCAGCAGGTCGCGGAACGGTATCCCCAGCGGGAGTTCATAGTTGCCCGGCCGGTTGACGTGCCCGGAAACGGAAAAGATCATCGTGCCGCCGGAGTCCTTCGGCCCCAGCCCGCTGAACCACTGCGGCCCGTTGCGCAGGATCGCCGGCACCGAGGCGAAACTCTGCGTGTTGTTGATCGTGGTGGGTCTGGCGAACAGGCCCTTGTTGGCAGGAAACGGCGGCTTGAATCGCGGCCGTCCCGGCTTGCCCTCAAGCGATTCGAGCAGTCCGGTCTCCTCGCCGCAGATGTAGGCGCCGGCCCCCACGAACGCGTGGAGGTCGAAATCGATGCCCGAGCGACGGATGTTGGTGCCGAGCAGGCCCTCGCGATAGGCCTCGGCCAGAGCGGCCTCGAAACGTGGAATGGGCTCGTCAAGGAACTCGCCGCGGATGTAGTTGTAGCCCACCGTGGCGCCCATGGCGAAACCGCCGATGGCCATGCCCTCGATCACGGCATGCGGGTTGTAACGCAGGATGTCACGGTCGTGGCAGGTGCCGGGTTCACTCTCGTCGGAGTTGCAGACGACGTATTTCTGAATCGGCTTGTCCTTCGGCATGAAGCTCCACTTCACGCCCGTCGGAAAGCCGGCGCCGCCCCGACCACGCAGGCCCGAAGCCTTGACGGTATCGATGACCTGGTCGCGGGTCCACTTGCCGGCGAGAATCTGTTCCCACGCCTGGTAGCCGCCAAGTTTGCGATACGTCGCCATGCTCCACGGCTGGTCGTGGCCGAGCGTAGCGAAGCAGACCAGGTTCTGAGGGTGGCTCGTGCTCATTCGAGGCTGTCCAGGATCTCGTCCACACGCGCCGGCGTCAGGTTCTCGTGGAACTTGTGGTCGACCATCATCATCGGCGCACCTGTGCAGGCCGCCAGGCACTCCTCCTCCTTCTTGAGGTAGAACCGCCCATCCGGCGTACTTTCACCGACGCCAATGCCGAGACGCTTCTCGACATGCGCCAGGATCTGCTCCCCGCCTCGCAACAGGCAACAGATGTTCGTGCAGACCGAGATGCTGTGGCGGCCGACGGGCCTGGTCTCGAACATGGAATAGAACGCCGCGACCTCGAAAACCTGCACCGGCGGCAGGCCCAGGTAGCGCGCCACGGCCTCCATCAACTCCTGAGTGAGGAAACCGTGATTGTCGTGCTGTACGGCATGCAGGGCGCCGATCACCGCGGAGCGCTGTTGCCCGGCCGGGAACTTCGCCACCCAGCGGTCGATCTCCTCGCGCATGTGAGCCGACAGCACATCGTTTTCGGAAACCTGCTGCATGGTGCGCCTTTATCGATCGATCTCGCCGAAGACGACATCCTGCGTACCGATGACGGCAACGACATCGGCCAGCATGTGTCCCCGCACCATTTCGTCCATCGCCGCGAGATGCGCAAAACCCGGCGCGCGAACCTTCAGCCGGTAGGGCTTGTTGGAACCGTCGGCCACCAGATAGACCCCGAACTCGCCCTTCGGATGTTCGACGGCTGCGTAAACCTCGCCGGGAGGAACGGTGTAGCCTTCCGTGAAAAGCTTGAAGTGATGGATCAGCGACTCCATGTCGCCTTTCATCGCCTCCCGGGACGGCGGTGCCACCTTGTGGTCATCGATCATCACCGGCCCCGGATGGGCGCGCAGCCACCGCACGCACTGCTGGATGATGTGATTCGACTGGCGAAGCTCCTCCATGCGCACCAGGTAGCGGTCGTAGCAGTCGCCGTTCACGCCGATGGGAATGTCGAAGTCGAGGTCGGCGTAGACCTCGTAGGGCTGCTTCTTCCGCAGATCCCAGGCAATGCCCGAGCCACGCAGCATCGGGCCTGTAAAGCCCAGTTGCATGGCGCGCTCGGGGCTGACGACGCCGATATTGACGGTCCGTTGCTTCCAGATGCGGTTGTCCGTGAGCAAGGTCTCGTACTCGTCGATGCGTGCCGGGAAGCCATTGGTGAATGCCTCGATGAAATCGAGCACCGAGCCTTCCCGGGTCTCGTTCAGGCGCCTGATCTCGCGCTCCGAGCGCCAACGTGACTCCTGGTACTTCGGCATGCTGTCGGGCAGGTCGCGATAGACCCCACCTGGCCGGTAGTACGTGGCGTGCATGCGGGTTCCGGAGACTGCCTCGTAGCAGTCCATCAGATCCTCACGCTCCCGGAAGCAGTACAGGAACATCGTCATGGCGCCGATGTCCAGGCCGTGACAACCGAGCCACAGCAGGTGGTTCAGGATGCGCGTGATCTCGTCGAACATGACGCGGATGTACTGCGCGCGGACCGGCGGGCGGATGCCCAGCAGTTTCTCGATGGCCAGCACGTAGCCGTGCTCGTTGCACATCATGGACACGTAGTCCAGGCGGTCCATGTAGCCGATGCTCTGGTTGTATGGCTTGGTTTCCGCGAGCTTCTCCGTGCCCCGGTGCAAGAGCCCGATGTGCGGGTCGGCCTTCTGGATCACCTCGCCTTCCAGTTCGAGGACCAGGCGCAGCACGCCGTGAGCCGCCGGGTGCTGCGGGCCGAAGTTTACGGTGAACTGCTGGAGCTCAGCCATTGCGCTGCGGTCCCTTGAGGCCGGGATCGTAGCGGTTGTCCTCACGAACGATCCGCGGCACGAGCACCCGTGGCTCGATCGTCACCGGCTGGTATACGACCCGGCCCTTGTCCGGATCGTAGCGGACCTCGACGTTACCGCTGGTCGGGAAATCCTTGCGGAACGGGTGACCGACGAAGCCATAGTCGGTAAGGATGCGACGCAGGTCCGGGTGACCGTCGAAGAGGATGCCGAACAGGTCGAACGCCTCGCGTTCGAACCAGTCGGCCGACCGCCAAATGTCGATCACCGAGGCGACCACCGGTGGGTTCTCCGGGCCGGTGAACACCCGCAGCCGCAGCCGACAGTTGTGCCGGATCGACAGCAGGTGATAGACCACGGCAAATCGGCGCGGATCCCAGACAGCATCGTCATCCGGCACGATGACCGGCCGGTCGGCTGCCCGACTGAAGCCGCTGTGCGTGGCATCGCTCGTGTCCCACTCGGCACGCCCATAGGTGAGGTAGTCGACCCCGCAGAGGTCGATCAGGGTCTCGAAGCTGAAGTCCGGGTCATCGCGCAACACGCGGCACACGTCGACGAAGTGCTCCCGCGCTACCTCGAAGGTGACTTCCCCTCCCGTGCCAGGCACGGGCAATGCGCAGTCGCCGAATCGGGCGGCAATCCGCAAGGCCAGGGCTTCATGGCGGGTGGTCATGGGATCAACGCGAGAATGTACTGGTGCGACGGATCTTGTTCTGCAGCTGGATCAGGCCGTAGACGAGCGCTTCGGCCGTGGGCGGGCAGCCTGGAACATAGACATCCACCGGCAGGATGCGGTCACAGCCGCGAACCACCGAGTAGGAGTAGTGGTAGTACCCGCCTCCATTCGCACATGAACCCATCGACACCACCCACTTCGGGTCCGGCATCTGGTCGTAGACCTTGCGCAGGGCGGGCGCCATCTTGTTGGTGAGCGTTCCGGCCACGATCATCACGTCGGACTGGCGCGGGCTCGGCCGGAAGATGATCCCGAACCGGTCGAGGTCGTAGCGTGCTGCGCCGGCATGCATCATTTCCACCGCGCAGCAGGCAAGCCCGAATGTCATCGGCCACAGCGACCCCGTCCGGGCCCAGTTCACCAGTTCGTCCAGCTTGGCAACGACGAAACCGCGCTGCTGGATGACGCCCGCGGGGCTCGCGCTCAGTCCCATTCCAGGGCTCCCTTCTTCCATTCGTAGACGAAGCCCACCACGAGCACCGCCAGGAAGATCGCCATGGCAACGAGGCCGGCCAGCCCCAGCGAGTCGAGCGATACTGCCCATGGAAAGAGGAATGCGATCTCGAGATCGAAGACGATGAACAGGATGGCGACCAGGTAATACCGCACGTCGAACTTCATGCGCGTATCTTCGAATGCCTCGAAGCCGCATTCGTACGCCGACAGCTTCTCGGGGTCCTTCTGGCCTCGCCCGAGCAGCAGTCCCAGACCGAGGAGCACCAGGCCGATGGCCAGGGATATTCCCAGGAAGATCAATACGGGCAGGTAGTTCTGCAGCACAACAATCCTTCAATCACGCTCGCGCCGCGCCGTGGCCGTGGCGGTGACCCACCGCGCAAACAACGACCAACTTCACGACCTGATCCGTGGTGCCGATGGTGAGACTCGAACTCACACGGCTTGCGCCACCGCCCCCTCAAGACGGCGTGTCTACCAATTCCACCACATCGGCATCTGACCGGATCTCGTCCTAACCTCCATCTCCTCCAGCCGGCGCGGGGCTGCCTGTCTGGCTGCCGGCGCCCTGTTGCACGCCCTCGCCAGGCGCGCTGCCCGTCGTCGCCGGCGCCGCGCCTTCGGCTGGCGCCGGCGTTGCTGCCGGTGCGGCCCCGGTCTGCTCGATCAGGCTGCGCGCCACCGGGCGTTGCCCGCCGAGGTATGCCAGGCTGAGGCTGGTGGCGAAGAAAACCGTTGCCAGCACGGCCGTCGATCGCGACAGGAAGTTGGCCGAGCCTTTGGCGCCGAACACCGTGGCCGACGCTCCGGATCCAAAAGCGGCACCGGTTTCTGCACCCTTGCCGCGCTGTACCAGCACCAGGCCGACTATCATCACGCCGACGATGACGTGAAGAACCAGGACAAGCGTGTGGATCGTCGTCATCAGCAACTTCCCGATGCAGCACTGCAGATCAAGAGGAAATCGGCCGCATCAAGCGATGCCCCGCCCACGAGCCCACCGTCGATATCGGGCATGCGGAAAAGGGCCCGCGCATTGGAGCCTTTGACGCTACCGCCGTAAAGGATGCGCAACTCGGCGGCTATTCTACCAGACCGCGCAGCCACGAGGCCGCGGATGAACGCGTGCACATCCTGGGCCTGCTCCGGCGTGGCGGTCTGACCGGTGCCGATCGCCCAGACCGGCTCGTAGGCAATCACCGCCGTGGCGAAATCGTCGACGGACACGTGATTCATCACGGCCTCGACCTGGCGCCGGACCACCTGCTCGGTGGCTCCCTGGTTCCTCTCTGCGAGCGTCTCACCCACGCACAGGATCGGCTGCAACCCAGCGGATTGCGCGGCGGCGAACTTGCGGGCAACGAGGGCGTCGGTCTCGCCGTAGAGCGCACGACGCTCGGAGTGGCCGACGATGGCGTAGCGGCAACCGACATCGCGCAGCATTCCCGCCGAGACCTCCCCGGTGAAGGCACCGCTGGCCTCGGCCGACACGCTCTGGGCACCGAGTGCGATACCGGTGCCGTCCAGGGTCACCGCCAAATCCGGCAGGTAGACGAAAGGCGGGCAAACCACGACCTCGACGGTCCGGTCGCGGGCGAGACCAGCGGCGATGGACCGCACGAGCGCCACGTTACCCGTGCGGCTCCCGTTGAGCTTCCAGTTGCCAGCGACGAGGGCTCGCCCCATGGGAAATCCTGTCCGTTGCGCGAGGCGGCGGGATGCCGCGCCGCCCATCGACGGGCGCGAAGGTTAGCGACCCACCCGTGCGAAATCAATGCGGACTATTACGCAACCGCCCGATGGCCGGGTGCCGTCAACCGTTCGCGACCTGTAACACAGCAGCGGCGATGTCCTCGGCGAAGCCCTTCACCTCGGTCGCGTCCTCTCCCTCGACCATCACACGCACGACCGGCTCGGTGCCGGAGGCGCGCAGCACCACCCGTCCGCGTCCGTGCAGCAGCCGCTCGACACGCTCGACCGCAGCGCCGACGGCTGCCGCAGCGGCGAGGTCGACCTTCCGGGGCGTGCGCACGTTGATCAGGATCTGCGGGAACCGCCGCATCCCGGCCGTCAGTTCGGCAAGACCGCGACCGCCAGCCTTCATGACGGCGAGCACCTGCAGCGCCGTGATGAGGCCGTCACCGGTCGTGGTCTTGTCCAGGCACAGGATATGCCCCGAGGTCTCACCACCCAGCTCGCCGCCCGTCTCGCGCAGCATCTCCAGCACGTAGCGATCGCCGACCTTCGCCCGCCGAAACGCCACCCCCTGATCCCGCAACGCCAATTCCAGGCCGAGATTGGTCATCAGCGTGCCGACGATCGGCCCGGCCAGTGCGCCCCGGGCCAGCCGGTCCATCCCGAGCACATAGAGGAGTTGGTCGCCGTCCACCAGCTTGCCCAGGTGGTCGACCATCACGACACGGTCGCCATCGCCGTCGAACGCGATGCCGATGTCGGCGCCGGTGCCCTTGACCATCAATGCCAGCAGGGCCGGATCCGTCGATCCGCAACCCTCGTTGATGTTGCGTCCGTTGGGCGAGCAGCCGATCGGGATGACGTCGGCGCCAAGCTGCGTGAGCGCCCGCGGTGCGACCTTGTACCCCGCCCCATGCGAGCAGTCGACCACGACCTTCAGGCCGTCGAGCTGCATGCCGGCCGGAACCGTGGCGATGCAGAACCGCTGGTACAGCTCCCCGGCATTTTCCAGTCGCGTGGCCCGGCCGAGCGAGCGGGAATCGCGCGTGACCGCGGGCTCGCCGAGATGCGATTCGATGCGCTCCTCGAGTGCATCCGACAGCTTGGCGCCATGGCGGTCGAAGAACTTGATGCCGTTGTCGAAATACGGGTTGTGTGAGGCGCTGATGACCACGCCCAGGTCCGCCTGCTCGGCCTGCGTCATGAACGCGATTCCCGGTGTCGGCAACGGTCCGAGCATGGCGACATCCATGCCAGCCGCCACGAAACCTGCTTCGAGGGCCGACTCGAACATGTAGCCCGAGACGCGCGTGTCCTTGCCGATCACGACCCGGCCACCCGTCGGGGCCAGCACCCGCGCCGCTGCGCTGGCCAGCCGCAAGGCGAATTCCGCCGTCATCGGGTGCTCCCCGACGCGCCCGCGAATGCCGTCCGTGCCGAAATACTGCCTAGCCATTCCCCGAAACCCCTTCCACCGCCGCGATGACCCGCAGGACATCCACGGTCGCCGCCACGTCGTGAACCCGCACGATGCTGGCTCCGTGCAGCGCTGCATAAGCCACGAGCGCGAGGCTGCCGTGGAGGCGCTCGCCGACGGGCCGTCCCGTCAGCGCCCCGACCATCGATTTGCGCGAGAAGCCGACCATGACCGGAAAGCCGAGCGCAACCAACCGCGGCAGGGCCCGCACGAGCGCAAGATTATGCGCCAGGTCCTTGCCGAATCCGAAACCGGGATCGAGGATCATGCGTGATGACAGCAGGCCCGCCGCTGCACACACCTCCGTCCGCTCTGTGAGAAAACTGCACACCTCGGCCACCACGTCCGCATAGCGCGGGTGAGCCTGCATGGTGCGCGGCTCACCCTGCATGTGCATCAGGCAGACATCCACCCCCAGCTCGGCCGCGGTCGCGAGCGCCCCCGGCTGGCGCAGCGCGAACACGTCGTTGATCAGACCGGCACCGGCGGCAACGGCCGCGCGCATCACCGCAGGTTTGCTGGTATCGACAGAAATGACGCAGTCCAGTTGGCTGCGCAGTGCCTCGATGACCGGTATGACTCGCTCGAGTTCCTCGGCCTCGGCGACCGCCTCCGCCCCGGGGCGCGTCGATTCGCCACCGACATCGATGATGTCCGCACCCTCGGCGGCCATCTCCAGCGCCCGGGCCACGGCTGCCTCGCGCCCACGATGGCGGCCGCCGTCGGCGAAGGAATCCGGCGTCACGTGGAGGATGCCCATGACGCGCACCCGTCCCGGGCCTCGATCCCGCCGGTCCAGGGCACTCATGCCGGAAAAGCAAACGGCCGGCTCGTTCGAGCCGGCCGTTGGCGGAACATTGCCGCCTGCCGCATCGCCGGGTGACCGATCAATGCTGCTTCGCGGGCTCCCCGATGCCGGGATCGCCCTTCTTCGGCGTCGTCGTCGCCGCGGCGGGCGCCGTCGGTGTCGGTCCCTGACTGTCCCAGCCCTCGGGTGGAGTCGGCTCCCGACCGGCCATGATGTCCTTCAGTTGCTGCTCGTCGATCGTCTCGAACTTCATCAGGGCAGCGGCCATCGCATGCAGCTTGTCCATGTTCTCGCGCAGGATAGTCTCCGAGCGACGGTAGTTGTCGTCGACGATCTTGCGGACCTCCTCGTCGATCGCGTGGATCGTCACGTCCGAGACCTGCTTGTGCTGGGTCACCGAACGGCCGAGGAACACCTCGCCGTCCTCCTCGGAATACGTGAGTGGTCCGAGCCGCTCGGACAATCCCCACTTCGTGACCATGTTGCGCGCGATGTCGGTAGCCCGCTCGATGTCGTTGGCAGCACCGGTCGTCACGGCATCGGCGCCGAATACGATCTCCTCGGCAAGCCGGCCGCCGAACAGGCTCGAGATCTGGCTGTTCAACCGGCGCTTGCTCAGGCTGTAGCGATCCTCCTCGGGGAGGAACATGGTGACGCCGAGTGCGCGCCCACGCGGGATGATCGAGACCTTGTACACCGGGTCGTGATCCGGGACTGACAGGCCGACTATGGCGTGACCGGCCTCGTGGTAGGCCGTCAGCTTCTTTTCCTCTTCGCTCATCACCATGGAGCGCCGCTCGGCGCCCATCATGATCTTGTCCTTGGCCTTGTCGAACTCCTCCATGGTCACGGTGCGGCGGTTGGCACGCGCAGCGAACAACGCCGCTTCATTCACCAGGTTGGCGAGGTCGGCTCCCGAGAATCCCGGGGTTCCCCGCGCAATGACCGAGGGACGCACATCGTCGGCCAGCGGCACCTTGCGCATGTGCACGCGCAGGATCTGCTCGCGACCGCGCACGTCCGGCAGCGGCACCACGACCTGGCGGTCGAATCGCCCGGGGCGCAGGAGCGCCGGGTCGAGCACGTCGGGACGGTTGGTGGCCGCAATCACGATGATTCCTTCGTTGCCTTCGAAGCCGTCCATCTCCACCAGGAGCTGGTTGAGTGTCTGCTCGCGCTCGTCGTGACCACCGCCGAGCCCGGCGCCACGGTGGCGGCCGACAGCGTCGATCTCGTCGATGAAGATGATGCACGGAGCGTGCTTCTTGGCCTGCTCGAACATGTCGCGCACGCGCGAGGCGCCGACGCCGACGAACAGCTCGACGAAATCGGAGCCGGAGATCGTGAAGAAAGGCACCTTCGCCTCGCCGGCGCTCGCGCGTGCGAGCA
>JADZBS010000074.1 GCA_020851975.1 Gammaproteobacteria bacterium
GCAGCTCGCGGGTCACCGGCCCGAAGATGCGCGTGCCGATCGGCTCGAGCTTGTTGCTGAGTAGCACCGCGGCATTGTCGTCGAAGCGGATCAGCGAGCCGTCCGCCCGGCGCACGCCCTTGGTGGTGCGCACCACCACGGCGCTGTACACCTCGCCCTTCTTGACCCGGCCCTTCGGAATGGCGTCCTTGATGCTCACCTTGATCACGTCGCCGACACCGGCGTAGCGGCGCTTGGAGCCGCCCAGCACCTTGATGCACATCAGGCGCCGCGCGCCGCTGTTGTCGGCGGCGTTGAGCATCGTACGCATCTGAATCATGGTCGGGTCCTGCCAATCCGGGAATCGGTTTTACTGGGCCTCGGCGCGCTGCAGGATCTCTGCCACGCGCCAGCTCTTGTGCCGCGAGATCGGCCGGCACTCGACGATCGAAACCAGGTCTCCTTCCCGGCAGGCATTGGCCTCGTCATGGGCGAGCAGCCGGGTCGTGCGACGCACGTACTTGCCGAACACGGGATGGCGCACCACGCGCTCGACAGCGACGGCAACCGTCTTCTGCATCTTGTTGCTGACGACGCGGCCGGTCATCGACCGCCCGCTGCCGGTTTCCCCGGCCGCCTGGTTCTGCTCGCTCATTGCCGGTTCCCCGCCGCGCCCTCGCGCAGCTCACGTTCACGCAATACCGTCTTCAGGCGTGCGATGTCACGACGCACACGCTTGACCTCGTCCGCCCGCGCCTGCTGGCCTGTCGCCTGCTGCACACGCAGGTTGAACTGCTCGCGTCGCAGCGCAACCAGCTGCTCGGTCAGTTCGGCGGCGCTCTTGGCGCGCATGTCTTTGACGCTCATGTCAGATCACCTGCCGCGTCACCACGACGGTCGCGAGCGGCAGCTTGGCTGCGGCCAGCTTGAAGGCCTCGCGCGCGATCTCCTCGGTGACACCGTCCATCTCGTAGAGGATCTTGCCGGGCTGCACCACGGCAGCCCAGTACTCGACGTTGCCCTTGCCCTTGCCCTGGCGCACTTCCAGCGGCTTCTGGGTGATGGGCTTGTCCGGGAACACCCGGATCCAGACCTTGCCGCCGCGCTTGATGAAACGCGTCATCGCCCGCCGCGCGGCCTCGATCTGCCGGGCCGTCAGCCGGCCACGCTCGATGACCTTGAGCCCGTAGTCGCCGAACGCAACGGTGCTGCCGCGATGGGCGAGCCCGCGGTTGCGGCCCTTGAACTGCTTGCGAAACTTGGTGCGCTTGGGCTGCATCATGGCTGCTGGTCCGCTAGTTCGCCGCTGCCTGCTCGGTGGCGGGCTCGGCCGCTGCCTCGGTCTTGTCGAAGACCTCGCCGCGGAAGATCCACACCTTGACGCCGATCACGCCGTAGGTCGTGCGCGCTTCGGCGAGGCCGTAGTCGATGTCCGCCCGGAAGGTGTGCAGCGGCACGCGGCCCTCGCGATACCACTCCGAGCGGGCGATCTCCGAGCCGTTGAGGCGGCCGGAGACGCGCACCTTCACGCCGAGGGCGCCTAGGCGCATGGTGTTGGTCACGGCCCGCTTCATCGCACGGCGGAACATCACGCGGCGCTCGAGCTGCTGGGCAATGCCTTCGGCAACCAGGTAGGCGTCGAGCTCGGGCTTGCGGATCTCGGCGATGTTCAGACGCACGTCGTTCACCGGCATGCGCATCATGCGCGCCACGCCGAGGCGCAGGCTCTCGATGTCCTCGCCCTTTCTGCCGATCACGACACCCGGGCGGGCGGTGTGAATGGTGATGTGGGCCTTGCGGGCCGGACGCTCGATCTGGATGAGGCTCACCGAGGCTTCGCTGAGCTTCGAGCGCAGGTACTGGCGGATGCGGAAATCGGCGTCGAGGTAGGCCGGAAAGGTGCGCGAATCGGCGAACCACTTCGACGACCAGTCCCGCGTGATGCCGAGCCGGATCCCGATCGGGTTGACTTTGTGACCCATGGCGAAGCTTCCTTACTCGTCCGCGACCCGGATGGTGATGTGGCTGTTGCGCTTGGTGATGCGCGTGCCGCGCCCCTTGGCGCGGGCCGCGTAGCGACGCAGGGTCGGCGCTTCGTCGACCATGATCGCTGCAACCTTCAGTTCGTCGATGTCGGCGCCATGGTTGTGCTCGGCGTTGGCCACGGCCGACTCCAGCACCTTCCTGACGATGCGGGCGCCCTTCTTCGGCATGAAGGCGAGCACCTGCAGCGCCTTGCCCACCGGAGCACCCCTCACGGCATCGGCCACCAGCCGGCATTTCTGCGGAGAGATGCGCGCATGGCGCAGTGTTGCGGTTACCTGCATGGCACTAACCCTGCGGCCCCTCGGCCGGCTTGGTCTTCCTGTCGCCCGAGTGACCCTTGAAGGTCCGCGTGGCAGCAAACTCGCCGAGCTTGTGGCCGACCATGTTCTCGGTCACCAGCACGGGCACGTGGTCGCGGCCGTTGTGCACGGAGATCGTCAGCCCGACCATTTCCGGCAGGATCATGGAGCGGCGCGACCAGGTCTTGATCGGCCGGCGGCTGTTGGTCTGCACGGCCTGCCTCACCTTGGCGGCGAGATGCGAGTCCACGAAGGGACCTTTCTTGACGGAGCGTGGCACCTGTCAGGTCTCCAAACGGCGCATCGAAATGCGTTACTTCTTGCGACGATCCCGGACGATCATCCGGTTCGTGCGCTTGTTGTTGCGGGTCTTGTAGCCCTTGGTCGGCAGGCCCCAGGGCGAGACGGGGTGGCGGCCACCGGAGCTCTTGCCCTCGCCGCCGCCGAGCGGGTGATCCACCGGGTTCATGGCTACGCCACGCACCGTGGGGCGCACGCCTCGCCAGCGCTTGGCGCCGGCCTTGCCGAGGCTCTCGAGGTTGTGCTCGCCGTGGCCGACTTCGCCGATCGTGGCGCGGCACTCGACGTGCACCTTGCGCATCTCGCCGGAACGCATGCGCAACGTGGCGTAGGCGCCTTCGCGCGCCACGATCTGCACGCCACCGCCCGCGGCACGGGCGATCTGCGCGCCCTTGCCCGGCTTCAGCTCCACGCAGTGGATCAGGGTGCCGACCGGGATGTTGCGCAGGGGCAGCGAATTGCCGGCTTTGATGGTGGCATCGCGGCCGGACAGCACGGTATCGCCGGCAGCCAGCCCCTTCGGGGCGATGATGTAGCGGCGCTCGCCGTCGGCATACAGCACCAGCGCGAGGTGGGCCGTGCGGTTCGGATCGTACTCGATGCGCTCGACGCGCCCGGCGACGCCATCCTTGTCTCGCCGGAAGTCGATCATGCGGTAGCGCCGCTTGTGCCCGCCGCCGCGGTGACGGGTAGTGATGCGCCCGTTGTTGTTGTGACCGGCGTGGTTCCCGAGCTTGGTGACGAGCGCAGCGTGCGGCTCGCCCTTGTGCAGATCGGGCGTGGTCACCCGGATGACGAAGCGTCGACCGGGGGAAGTGGGCTTGAACTGTTGCAGAGGCATGTGCGTGTCCCGGTGGGCCTCAGTCGGTGCCCAGGAAGTTGATGTCGCTGCCCTCGGCCAGGCTGACGTAGGCCTTCTTCCAGTCCTGGCGCCGGCCCGGCGTGCGACCGAAGCGCTTGGCCTTGCCCTTGACGCCGACGACCTGCACGGCCTCGACCTTGACGTCGAACAGCAGCTCCACGGCCCGGCGGATCTCGGCCTTGCTGGAATCACGCCGCACCCGGAACACGATCTGCTTGTCGCGCTCGCCGGCAACGGCAGCCTTCTCGGACATGTGCGGCCCGAGCACCACCGACATCAGGCGCTCCTTGGCATAGGCGGCAGTCATGACAGGCGCTCCTCGATGCCGCGCACGGCGGCGGCGGTGGCGAGCACCTTGTCGAACCCGACCAGGCTCACCGGATTGATCTCGTTGATCGCGAGCACGTCGACCCAGGGAAGATTGCGCGCGGCGAGGCACAGCTTGTCGTCGTAGCGATCCACCAGGATCAGGACGTGGTCGAGGCCGAGCCCTTTCAGGCGCGCGACCAGGTCACGGGTCTTCGGCTGGTCGAGATCGAGGCTATCGACCACCAGCAGGCGATCCTCGCGCAGCAGCTCCGACAGCATTCCGCGCAGCGCGGCACGGTACATCTTGCGGTTGACCTTCTGGGCGAAGTCGCGCGGCTTGGCGGCAAACGCCCGGCCACCGCCAACCCAGATCGGGCCGCGGGTGGTGCCGGCTCGCGCCTGACCGGTGCCCTTCTGCTTCCAGGGCTTGGAGCCGCCACCGCGAACCTCGGCGCGCGTCTTCTGGGCCTTGGTGCCGGCCCGTGAGCCGGCGCGGTACGCGGTCAGCACCTGGTGAACCAGGGGCTCGTTGAAGGGTGCCGCGAAGTTCTGGTCGGAAACTTCCAGGGCGCCGCCGCCTTGCAGGGTGAGCTTCATGATGGCACCTAACCGTTGGCCGCAACCGGCTTACGCGCTTTCACGGCCGGCGTGACGACCAGACGGCCCTCACGATGGCCCGGCACGGCGCCCTTCACGAGCAGCAGGCCGCGGTCGACATCGACACGCACCACCTGCAGGTTCTGGGTCGTCCGGCTGGCGTCGCCCAGGTGGCCTGCCATGCGCTTGCCGGGAAACACGCGTCCCGGGAACTGGCGCTGGCCGATGGAACCCGGGGCCCGGTGGGACACCGAGTTGCCGTGCGATGCGTCCTGAGAGCTGAAGTGGTGACGCTTGATAGTGCCGGCGTAGCCCTTGCCGATGGTGGTGCCGGCCACGTCGACGAACTGCCCGGCCTGAAAACGGTCGGCCTTGAGCTCGGCGCCCGGTTGCAGGCCGGCGAGTTCCTCGGCAGTGGCGCGGAATTCCCACAGTCCATCGCCAGGCTCCACGCCGGCCCTGGCGTAGCTGCCGGCCACCGCCTTGCTCAGGCGCGAGGGGTTGCGCTGGCCCGTGGTGACCTGAACGGCGGTATAGCCGTTGGTGTCCTCGGTCAGGACCCGGGTCACGCGGTTCGGCAGCACCTCGATGACGGTTACGGGCACGGCGGCGCCTTCGTCCGTGAAGACGCGCGTCATCCCGCACTTGCGACCTACCAGACCAATGGTCATGTCGAACTTCTCTCGCCCGGCCCCTGGCGGGAACGGGTCATCTGGGTGCAAAAAATCGATCGTCACGCGCCGGGGAAGCTTCCCCTGGCTGCCGCCAGCCGGGCAGCCCTGTTGTTCGTCCCTCGGCGACCGGGCGGCCGTCGGTTCGGGCCACCCCCCTTGCAGCACGAAGCCCGACGCAGGTTTTCCTGCCCCGGGCAACGGCGAGCCGGCAATTATAGTGCAGTGTCTCCGGTCAGTTCAATTTGATCTGCACATCAACCCCCGCCGGCAGTTCCAGCTTCATCAGGGCGTCCACGGTCTTGTCCGTGGGCTCCAGGATGTCCATCAGGCGCTTGTGGGTCCGCAGCTCGTACTGGTCGCGGGCATCCTTGTCGGCATGCGGCGAGATCAGCACCGTGAACCGCTCGGTCTTGCTCGGCAGCGGCACCGGGCCGCGGACCTGGGCCCCGGTGCGCCTGGCCGTCTCCACGATCTCCCGGGCCGAGTTGTCGATCAGCCGGTGATCGAAAGCCTTCAGCCGGATGCGGATGTTCTGATTTTTCGCCATAACAATGCCTTGTCTGAGAGTGGCGACTGGTGTCGCGCCTGCGTTTCGTTTAAAGACCTGGTCTGGGGTCGCGAAGAGGTCGCTAAGAGGTCGCGAAGAGGTCGCGACTGGCGTCGCTCCTACCCGTCGCTCCTGCCCGTCGCTCCTACTCGTCGCTCCTGTCCGTCGACCTGCCCGTTGCTTCCTACTCGAGGATCTTCGCCACCACGCCGGCGCCGACCGTGCGGCCACCCTCGCGAATGGCAAACCGCAACCCGTTCTCCATCGCAATCGGGTTGATCAGCTTCACCTTCATCTTGATGTTGTCGC
>JADZBS010000075.1 GCA_020851975.1 Gammaproteobacteria bacterium
CGTGGATGCGGGCGATGAGCTGCGCCAGCTGGCCGCTCGCCACCTTGACCGCCTCCATGCCGATCTCCTCCTGGTTCAGTCGGCGCGAGATCTCGCCCATGATCCAGTTGCTCGCCAGCTTGGGCTGTCCGCAGGCCTGGGCGGCCTCTTCGAAGTAGGCGGCCATCGCTCGGCTCTGCGTGAGCGTGGCGGCGTCGTATTCGGGCAGGCCGTATTGCTGCATGAGGCGCGCCGCCATCTGCTGCGGCAGCTCGGGCATGTGCGCCGCGATGTCGGCGATCCAGTCGGCGGCGATGACCAGCGGCGGCAGGTCGGGGTCGGGGAAGTAGCGGTAGTCGGCCGCGTCTTCCTTGGTGCGCATGGCGCGCGTCTCGCCGGTGTCGGGGTCGAACAGCACGGTTGCCTGGCGGATGGCATGGCCGTCCTCGAGCTGCTCGATCTGCCAGCGGATTTCGTAGTCGATCGCGATCTGCATGTTCCTGAAGGAATTCAGGTTCTTGATCTCGCGGCGCGTGCCCAGCGGCTGGCCGGGCTTGCGCACCGAGACGTTGGCGTCGCAGCGGAAGCTCCCCTCCTGCATGTTGCCGTCGCAGATGCCGATCCACGTGACGATCTGGTGCAGCGCCTTGGCGTAGGCCACCGCTTCGGCGGACGACCGCATGTCCGGCTCGGTGACGATCTCCAGCAGCGGCGTGCCCGCGCGGTTCAGGTCGATGCCGGACTGGCCGATGAAGTCCTCGTGCAGCGACTTGCCCGCGTCTTCCTCCAGGTGGGCGCGCACCAGGCGCACGGTCTTCTTCTCGTCGCCGAGGAAGAAGCTCACCTCGCCGCCCTGCACCACCGGGATCTCGAACTGGCTGATCTGGTAGCCCTTGGGCAGGTCGGGGTAGAAGTAGTTCTTGCGGGCAAAAATGCTCTCTGGCGCAATGTGGGAGCCGAGTGCGAGCCCTAATTTGATAGCGCACTCCACCGCCTTCCTGTTCATCACCGGCAGCGTGCCGGGCAGCGCCAGGTCGACCGGACTGGTGTGCGTGTTGGGCTCGGCGCCGAAGGCGGCCGAGGCGCGGCTGAAGATCTTCGACTGGGTGGCGAGCTGGGTGTGCGTCTCGAAGCCGATGACGACCTCGTAGCCCTCGATCAGTGGCGCGGTCATGGTCAGAAGCCCTCCGGAGCGCGCAGGTGGAAGTCGCTCGCCTGCTGGAAGCGGTGCGCCGCGTTGAGCAGGTGAGACTCCTGGAAGTGGTTGGCGATCAGCTGCAGCCCGACGGGCAGGCCGCCGGCGCCGAAGCCCGCCGGCAGGCTCAGCCCCGGCAGGCCGGCCAGCGAGGCGGGCAGGGTGTAGACGTCGGCCAGGTAGTTGGCCACGGGGTCGGTTTGCGCGCCGATCGGCGGCGCCACCGTGGGCGCGACCGGCCCGGCGATGACGTCGCATTGCGCGAACGCGGCCTGGAAGTCTTGCGCGATCAGGCGGCGGATCTTCTGCGCCTGCAGGTAGTAGGCGTCGTAGTAGCCCTCGGACAGCACGTAGGTGCCGATCATGATGCGGCGCTTGACCTCTTCGCCGAAACCCTCGGCGCGGCTCTTCTGGTACATGTCCAGCAGGTCGGCGTAGTCCCTGGCGCGGTGGCCGTAGCGCACGCCGTCGAAGCGCGAGAGGTTGGAGCTCGCCTCCGCCGGGCTGATGATGTAGTAGACCGGCACCGCGAGCTGCGTGCGCGGCAGGCGGATCGGCACGCGGCGCGCGCCGAGTTTTTCATACTCTCCGAGCGCCGCCTCGATCGCCGCGCGCACGTCGTCCGCCAGGCCGTCGCCGAAGAATTCCTCGGGCACGCCGATGCGCAGGCCCTCCAGCGAGTCGTTCAGGCGCGCGCCGTAGTCCTCGGCGGGGCGATCGACGCTGGTCGAGTCGTGCGCCACGTCGGGGCCGCACATGGCCGACAGGATCAGCGCGCAGTCCTCGGCCGAGCGGCCCATCGCGCCCGCCTGGTCGAGGCTGGAGGCGTAGGCGATCATGCCGTGGCGGCTGGCGCGTCCATAGGTCGGCTTGATGCCGGTGATGCCGCAGAAGCCCGCGGGCTGGCGGATCGAGCCGCCCGTGTCGCTGCCGGTGGCGGCGGGGGTCAGGCGCGCGGCCACCGCCGCGGCCGAGCCGCCGGAAGAGCCGCCGGGCACGCGCGACGGGTCCCAGGGGTTTCTCACCGGCTGCGGCGCGTCGAACCCCGCGGGCGCGACGCCCGAGTTCTCGCTCGCGCCGCCCATCGCGAACTCGTCGCAGTTGAGCTTGCCCAGGGTGACGCAGCCCGCCTGCGCGAGCCGGGCGACGATGGTGGCGTCGAACGGCGAGCGGTAGCCCGCGAGCATCTTGCTCGCTGCCGTGGTGGCGAAGTCCCGCGTGACGAACACGTCCTTGTGCGCGATCGGCACGCCGGCCAGCGGCCCCGCGTCGCCGGCGGCGAGGGCGGCGTCCTGCGCGCGCGCCTGCGCCAGCGTCGCCTCTTCGTCGAGCGCGAGGAAGGCGCCCAGATGCTGGTGCTGGCGGGCGCGGGCGAGGAAGTGCCGCGCCGCCTCCACGCTGCTCACCTTTTTCTCGCGCAGGTGCGCGGCCAGCCGGGCCACGCCCATGTCGTGCAGTGCGATGCTCATGCCGTGCTCCTCACTCGATCACGCGCGGCACGAGAAACAGGCCGCGCTCGGCGCTCGGCGCGTTGCCCAGGTACGCGTCGCGCCGGTCGGGCTCGGTCACCACGTCGTCGGCCAGGCGCAGCGCGATCGGCTCGACCGCCGCGAGCGGGTGCGCCAGGGGCTTGACGCCGGTGGTGTCCACCGCCTGCATTTGCTCGACGATGGAGAAGAAGTCGTTGATCGTGCCGAGCATGCGGTCGGCCTCGGGCGGGCTCAATTCGAGCCGCGCCAGCCGCGCGATGCGTGCGATGTCTTGGGGTGTCAGTGCCATGGGATGCGGGGGCGACGCAACGGCGTGTAAACGCTGCAAACGGCTGCACGGGGCGCCAGGTTATTCACAGGGGATGCAGTATTATCTTGGTTTTGCCGCGATACCCTGCGCTGCGGTGGTCATTGAGCGAAAAACCACCCCTCACCTCACAGTTTCCGGCGACGGCAGGCCGACGTGCACGCCGTGCCCGAGAAGGACTCCTGCATGTTCGGAATATTCCGTCGGTATTTTTCGACCGACCTGGCCATCGACCTCGGCACCGCCAACACCCTGATTTTCGCTCGTGACAAGGGGCTGGTGCTCGACGAGCCCTCGGTCGTCGCGATCCGCCACGAAGGCGGCCCGCACGGCAAGAAGGTGATCCAGGCCGTGGGCAAGGAAGCCAAGGCCATGCTGGGCAAGGTGCCCGGCAACATCGAGGCCATCCGCCCGATGAAGGACGGCGTGATCGCCGATTTCGTGATCACCGAGCAGATGATCAAGCAGTTCATCAAGATGGTGCATCCGCGCTCGATCTTCACGCCCAGCCCGCGCATCATCATCTGCGTGCCCTGCGGCTCCACCCAGGTGGAGCGCCGCGCCATCAAGGACGCAGCCGAGGCCGCCGGCGCCACGGCGGTCTACCTGATCGAGGAGCCGATGGCCGCCGGCATCGGCGCCGGGCTGCCGGTGAGCGAGGCGTCCGGCTCGATGGTGGTCGACATCGGCGGCGGCACCACCGAGGTGGGCGTGATCTCGCTCGGCGGCATGGTGTACAAGGGCTCGGTGCGCGTGGGCGGCGACAAGTTCGACGAAGCGATCATCAACTACATCCGCCGCAACTACGGCATGCTGATCGGCGAGCCCACCGCCGAG
>JADZBS010000076.1 GCA_020851975.1 Gammaproteobacteria bacterium
CCGCCCGACCAGCACCCCGTAGGAGCGACGCCAGTCGCGACCAATGCCGGCACACCGCCCAACCAGCACCCGGTAGGAGCGACGCCAGTCGCGACCGCGACCTGACAGAATCCCGGATACCGCGCCGGGCAGCGCAACAACCGATGGGGCAGGTCGCGCAACCCGTTGTGCCGCCACGGGGGGCTGGCGGGGCACCGGGGCCTCTGGCAACGTAGTTCCATGAGCAGCCAGCGACCCCTCGTCGGCGTCATCTGTGATCGGCGCATGCTCGGCCACCACCCCTTCCACGTCGTCGGTGAAAAGTACTGCACCGCCATCGTCCAGGGTGCCGGTTGCCTGCCGGTCGCCCTGCCCGTGCTCGGCGGGGACGACGACGTACCCGGGTGGCTCGATCGGCTCGACGGCCTGCTCCTCACCGGCAGCCCCTCCAACGTCGAGCCGCATCGTTACCAGGGCCAGCCGAGCCGGCCCGGCACGCTGCACGATCCCGAGCGCGACCGGGTGTCGCTCGCCATCGTTCCGGCCGCCGTCGAATGCGGGCTGCCGCTCATGGCCATCTGCCGCGGTTTCCAGGAGGTCAACGTCGCCTTCGGCGGCAGCCTGCACCAGGCGGTGCACGAACTGCCCGGTTTCGGCAACCACAAGGAAGACAGCAGCGCCCCGCTCGATGCCCAGTACGGACCGAGCCACGAGGTACGTTTCACGCCCGGCGGGTTGCTCGCGAGGCTGACCGGGCGGGCCGATGCCATGGTCAATTCGGTGCACTCCCAGGGTGTCGATCGCCTCGCCGGGGCGCTGGCCGTCGAGGCGGTGGCGCCCGACGGGCTGATCGAGGCGTTCGCCGTGCGGGATGCCCCCGGCTTCACCCTGGCCGTGCAGTGGCACCCGGAGTGGAAGGTGCGCGATAACCAGCTCTCCATGGCGATCTTCGGGGCCTTCGGCGCAGCGGCCCGTCGCTACCACGCGCGCTGAGGCACAGTCGGGCCGCGCAGACGGCCCGTGAAAGCAGTTCCATGAACGACAAGCAGAAGCTCATCGACTGGCTCACCGAGCACAAGATCTCGGAGGTCGAGGCGATCATTCCCGACCAGGCCGGCATCGCCCGTGGCAAGTTCATGCCCGCGAAGACCTTCGCGGCCCAGGGCGGCATGCGCCTGCCGGAGTCGGTGTTCATCCAGACCGTGACCGGCGAGCACCCCGAGGAGACGGTGTTCTCGCCGACCGACCGCGACATGATCGCGGTGCCCGACCTCTCCACCATCCGTACCGTGCCCTGGGCGAACGAGCCGACCGCCGTGGTGATCCACGATTGCTTCCTGATGGACGAGACCCCCGTGGACATCGCCCCGCGCCAGGTGCTGCGCAAGGTGCTCGACCTGTACCGCGCCGAGGGCCTGCGGCCCGTGGTGGCGCCGGAAATCGAGTTCTATCTCGTAAAGCGCAACACGGACCCGGACTACCCGCTCGTGCCGCCGACGGGCCGTTCGGGGCGGGCCGAGACGGTACGCCAGCCGTACAGCCTCGACGCCATCGACGAGTTCGAACCCCTCATCGAGGACATCTACGACTACTGCGAAGCCATGGACATGCACGTGGACAACCTGGTCCACGAAGAGGGCACCGCACAGCTCGAAGTGAACTTCCTGCACGGTGATGCCCTGGCGCTGTCCGACCAGATGTTCCTCTTCAAGCGCATCGTGCGCGAGACGGCGATGCGACACGAGGTCTACGCCACCTTCATGGCGAAGCCCATGCAGAACGAGCCGGGCAGCTCCATGCACTGGCACCTGAGCCTGGTCGGTGCTGCCGACGGCAACAACGTCTTCTCGCTGCCCGACGGCGGCGAGAGCGCGACGTTCCGGCACTTCATCGGTGGGCTGCAGACCTATCTGCCGAACGTGGCGCTGCTGCTCGCGCCGTACGTCAACTCCTACCGTCGCTTCACACGCTACATGGCCGCACCCATCAACCTGCAGTGGGGTTACGACAACCGCACGGTCGGGCTGCGGGTTCCGGAGACCGGGCCGCAGGACCGGCGCGTGGAGAATCGCGTTGCCGGTTCCGACGTCAACCCGTATCTCGCCATCGCCGCGGCGCTCGCCTGCGGCTATCTCGGCATCCGCGATGGGCTCGAACCCTCGCCACCGGAGACCGGCAATGCCTACCGCCTGCCGTTCGCACTGCCGCGCACCCTGAACGAATCGCTCGAGCTGCTCGAAGGCAACGAGCGCATGCGCAGCCTCATCGGCGAGCGCTTCGTGCAGGTGTATGCGGCCATCAAGCGCGAGGAACAGGAGCGGTTCTTCGAGGTGATCAGCCCGTGGGAGCGGGAGTTCCTGTTGCTGAACGTCTGAGGCCGGGTGCGTGTCCGTCGTTGCGCCACGGGCGCGATGCGCGGATGATCCCGGCCGAGGGCGTTTCACCGGGACCATGAGCACCCCAGCAACAGGCGTATTCCATGCCATTCAGGGCGACCGCAGCCGGTCGCTGGAAGGCGTGCCTCTGGCCGGCATTCGGGCACGGGCCGTTGCGTTCCTGATCGACCTTGCGGTGGTCGTCGCCCTGTTCGGCCTGACCGCCCTGCCCGGTGCTCTCCGCGACGGGGCGGCGGATCCAGCCGGAAGAATCGTGGTTTCCATCGATCTTTTCGACAGCCTCCGGGGCCTGCTGCTGCTGGTGGCCTACTTCGGCGTGGCCACGTTTCTCGGCAAGGGCCAGACGCCGGGCAAGCGCCTGCAGCACATCCGGGTGGTCTCGCTCGTTCACGACCGCCTGACGCTCTGGCACTCCGTCGAGCGGGCCCTGGGGTATGCAGCGTCAGCGCTGGAAGGCGGCTTCGGGTTCATCCAGTACTTCATGCATCCGAACCGGCAGACCGTGCATGACCGCATCGCCGAGACGATCGTCATCGTCGACCCGGGGTCCGGCGCGGGCCCGTGACACGTCGACAGGCCGCCGCTGGCTGTCGGCTACGCGCAGGAGTATTCTCCGACAGCGGCCGTCCCAGGGTCGTCGAACATCAGGAGGCACCATGAATCGCGACGCATCGATGCTCACAGTGGCGGTCGGTCTGGCATGTGCCGCACTCGGGGGTATCGCCCAGGCGGCCGAACAGGACACCCAGGAACCCGTCATCCCGACCTGTACCTCGAAGATCGGCACGCTCGCCGTGACGGAGCCGGAGGACAAGTGGTGGATCGCCTACAACCTGGAATCGCCCGAGGCGCTGATCAAGGTGTTCGTGGCCGAATCGAAGTGCTTCACGCTGCTCGACCGCGGCAAGGGCCTGGCAGCGGCCCAGCAGGAGCGGGCACTCGCCGGCAGCGGCGAGATGCGGGGCGGTTCCAACGTCGGCAAGGGCCAGATGAAGGCCGCCGACTACGTGCTGGTGCCTGACATCGTCAACCGGAATGCCAATTCCGGCGGCAAGTCGATCGGCGGCCTCCTCGGTGGCATCGTCGGCGGTGTCGCGGGTGCGGCCCTCGGCGGCATCAGCCTCAAGAGCAAGACGGCTGACGTCGTCCTCACGCTCACCGACGTGCGTTCGACCGAGCAGATTTCGCTGCAGCAGGGCCACGCCAAGAAGACCGACCTCGGCTGGGCCGGTGGCGGTGGCGCGTTCTTCGGCGGCTTCGCCGCGGCCGGTGCCAGCGGTTACGCCAATACCGAGATCGGCCAGGTCGTGACCATGGCCTACCTGGATGCCTTCGCGAAGCTGGTCGACGACGTCAAGCAGATCCAGCCCGATGCCAAGGCCGACAATGTCACGCAGTCCGTGACCATGGCCAAGCCTGGCAAGCTCTACACCAAGCCAGACACCAAGAGTGGTGTCGTGCGTGATCTCGATCCGGGCATGACGCTGTACCCGACCGGCGAGAAGCAGGGCATCTGGTGGAAGGTGTCGGACGAACTCGGCAACGAGGGCTGGGCGCCGTCGACACTGTTCCAGCTGGCAAAGTAGGTTGAGGCGACGACACGACAGCCTGATACCGTTTGCCCACGATCATCATTCGACGCTCGTCATCGCGATTGGCCTGAAGAAGGCGGAAGGTCGCGACGTGCCGGCGAAGCGGGCGGCGCTCACGGCGCTGCTCGGCGAATGGCGCGAGAGGCTGGAGCGTCATTTCCTGGATGAGGAGCGCTTTCTGGAGCCGCTGCTGACGGCGGAGGAGCGATCGCGCCTCACGGGGGATCACGAAACGTTACGACGTTGCATCGGATCGGCCGGACCGCAAAGTTCACTCGATGCGCCAGCCGCCGGGTTCTGCGGCGAGGTCGGCCGCCAGCTCGAGCAGCACATCCGCTGGGAAGACCGGCAGTTGTTCGACGCCATCGAAGCGCGGGCGACCCAGGTGCAACTCGAGACACTCGCCAGGCAGACCAGCCGCGTGCGATAGCCGCAGGACCCGCGCCGGCCGCGCCACGGCCGAACGCAGCGCGCAGCCGTGCATTGAGGCGGTGCAGACATTCTCGCAGCGTCCGGACGTGGGACGGCATTGAGTCCTGTGGTTCCCGGCCGGGGCCTATCCGCTCGGTCGGAATCAGCGGACCCTGGTCACCCGCCCGGCAGGCAACCCCGGCTTGCGGCGGATTGACTGCAGGCGGCGCCGGAATTCCGCGAAATCCTCCGCGTGGCCTTCGGCATCCGACCATCGGGCAAGCTCGGTCATGGAGACCCGGTGGCTCCTGCCGACAAGCAACGCCTGCTCGAGGCCCTGGCTGTCCCGCCAGTGGAAGAACGCTGCCAGGCGATCCTTCACGCATTGGGTCGGTGTGAGTATCTGCAGTGATCCGGCCGGCGTCCTGATCCTCGCCCACTTGCGCACCAGTTCATCGCCGACGGTCACGGGCCAGGCGACGAACTCCACCACGAACCGGGTGTACGGATGCTCGAAGTGGCGGCCTGCCCCGCGCGTGAATCCGATCTCCGCCATCACCCTGCCAAGCTCACGGAGCGAGGCGCCGGTGACGAAATCGATGTCGTAGGAGCGATAGCGGTTGGCCGAGTAGACAGACACGGCACTGCCGCCGGTCAATACCGCTGTAATGCCGGCATCGGTCAGCGCCTGCGACACATGGGCGGCCACCTCCCGGACCGTTGAGCGGCGCGTGATGGCCATCAGCCCGGCTTGCCTGCCCGCCTCGGCCGGCGACGCCCGTCGGTGTAGGGAGCGCGCTGCTCCGGCGGAAGGTTCTCAAGCATTGACTGCAGCAATCCCCGCAGTGGCGCCACGAAGGCGCTGCGGGGATTCCAGCGGTATACCCGGGTGCGGCCCACCATCTCGCTGACCAGCAGCCCGCCGCCCTCCAGCTTGCGCAGCTGCTTCTGTACCTGGCTCACGGGCATATCAAAGGCGAGCGCGATCTGACGCCCATACGCCTTTTCATAGCGCTGCAGGAACAGGAGGACCCGTTCGGCGGCCAGACTTCCGAAAGCGGCTTCAAGCATGGCCGGCAGTTTAGCCTATAAAGTAGGTTATATGACCTACTCCGCACGGGTCGCCAACGAGCTGCCGCGGCACGCGGTCACGTTCGCACAAGGCTTCAGGCTCGCCGTCCACGAAGTCACCCGCGCGGAGTTCGCGCGCTTCGTGGCTGCCACGGGCCGCGACATGGCCGGCTGCGCCCGGCGGCGCGCACCAACAACGCCGGCTTTCGCCTTGCTGCCGCTCAGTCCGCCCCGCCGAAGCGTACCCGCGCCGTGATGCCGTAGGTTCGCAGCTTGGGATGCGTCACGGTCAGGCGCCAGGGGAAGAAGTCCGCCACGAAACCCGAGCTGAGCGTGCCGGTCTGCTGCAGGACGTCGGAGTTGTTCCCGAAGTACACGTCGCGGAATGCGCCGATCGCCTCGTCGTTCTCGAAGATGTTGTCACCCCACAGCTCCACCGCAACGCGGCCCGATTCGGCGCCGAGGCGCAGGTTCACGTAGGTGTGCGCAGGGATGTAGCCCTGGTTGTCGCTGCCCACGTACCACTTGCCCTGGTAGGTCGCATCGGCACGGGTGTACCAGTCCCAGTCACCGCTGAGCTGGCGGCGGTATTCCAGCGTGGCGCTGCCCTGCCACTCCGACTGACGCAACGGAGCGTTGCCGGAGATGTCGCCGGACATCGTCCGGCACTGCGCCGCCTTCTGCGGGCGCTGGCTGGCCTGCGGGATCGCGAGGATCGCCTCCGGCGTGCAGGTCGGGTCGTTGGTGTAGAAGCTCGGAAACAGGGCGTAGGAATCCTGGCGTGAGTCATCCAGCGTGGCGTCGGTGAAGGACACGCCGAGACGGCCGAGCAGGTGGTCCGTGAACTGGAGGTCCGCGTTCAGTTCCCAGCCCCAGATGGTGGCGTCGCCGGAGTTGCGGTTGACGGCACCGGGCGTGTTCAGCGCGAGGCCGGTCGTGGGATCGGATTCCAGCATCTGCGGCAGGACGATGTCCTGCCAGTCCATGTGATAGACGGCCAGATCGATGCCGAGCCGCCCGTCGCTGGTCCTGCCCTTGATGCCGATCTCGGCGGCGTAGTTCTTCTCCGGCTCCACCGTGACCGTGATCGGCACGCCCGTGATCTGGGTTCCGTCATCCTGTCGCAGGGTCACGACCTGGGTGTCGATGGCGCCGCTCTTCTGGCCCTTGGCGAAGGAGCCATAGAGCATCCAGTCGTCGCTGACCCGGTAGTCGAGGCTCACCCGGCCTGTCCAGAAATCCCAGCTGTCCTTGGCCTGTCCCTGATCGGGAAACTGCTGGAGGATGACGGGATTGATGACCGCGGTGTTGTAGGTGATTTCCTTTTCCTCGTCGGAGTAGCGCAGTTCCACGCGCGCGGTGAACCGCTCCATGAAATCCTGCTCGATCCAGCCGAATGCCGCCCAGGCGTTCGTATCCCGCTCGCTCTGGAGCCGCCGGTCCACGTTGCCGCCCGGCAGGAACCACGAGCCGAAGGCGCCGTACGCGCTGTTGGGATCGGCGGCGTTGGGCGGGGGCGGTGCGGGCGGAAACGCCTCGTAGGTCGAGCCGCCGATGGCGAGGATGTTGAGGCTGCAGGGGCAGAAGTATCCCAGGTTGCCCGGTGCCGGATTCGTGGCGTCCAGGCCGCGCAGCCGCCAGTCGAGGTTGACGTCGTAGTAGTAGCCGCCGATCGAGTAGCGCAAGGCGCGATCAGCCGGACTGGTGAAGCGGATTTCCTGGCTGATCTCGTCGGTCTCCATCGGTGGCTGAACCTGCAGGAGGCCGGTGGTGAACTGCTGCAGCGTCGGGCTGCCGATGCAGAAGCTGTTGGATGCCTCCTGTCCGGTGCAATACAGGAACGCCTGCTCGTGGCCGAGGTTGCGCGTGCCGTCGTTCAGCGCCTGCTTCTCGGTGGAGGAGTAGCCGGTCAGGGCACTCACCGTGCCGAAGCCGAGATCCCAGTCGATGTTCAGGCTGGCCCGCCACAGTTCCCGGTCCTCGCCGAGCGCACGGGAGATCTTGGGGATTTCGTCGTCGCCCAGGTTGAAACCATGACGGTTGAGTTCCTGGTTGGTCCGTTTCAGGTCCCAGACCTCGCCGCAGAAGTTCGCCAGCCGCGAGCCGTACGGGGCGACGGTGGCCGGGTTCCAGAGCGAGTAGTTGACCTCGGCCTGGTCCTCGCAGTTCGGGCTGACCGAGGTGCTGGCAGGGTCGTCGATCTCGTCGTTGGCATAGTAGAGAGACGCCAGGATGTCGAGGTCGTCGTTGGGCGTGAACTCGATCTTGCCCTGGAACGAGCGGTACCGATAACCGCCCACATCGGCATCGCTGAGCGGATTGTCATAGGAGCCATCCCACTCATCGTAGCCCGCGGCGATGCGGCCCTTCAGCCAGTCGCCGATCAGTGGCCCGCCGATGCTCACCGACCCTGCCACCTTCCCGGCGTTGCCGGCGGTCGCATCGGTCTCGATCTCGAAGACATCCGGCGGCCGCTTGGTGACGAAGTTGATGGCGCCGCTGAAGGCGTTGCGGCCGTACATCGCGCTCTGCGGACCCTTGACCACCTCGATGCGCTGGATGTCGAGCTGGCCGAAGTTGAGGCCTTCGCGCCCCGAGACGTAGACGCCATCGACGAAGATGGCAGCGTTGTTCTCGCCGAAGATGTCGGTCGGCGCCACACCCCGGATCACCGGCGTCGGCAGCGTCTCGCCGAAGGCGTTGAAGAACGTCAGGCCGGGCGTGAGCGCGGCGACATCGGCGAGATTCTCGATACCCGCCGAATCGATGTCGTCGGAAGTGAACGCCGTGATCGCCAGCGGCACGTCCTTGAGGGACTCCTCCACCTTGCGGGCGGTGACCGTGATTTCGGCGATCTGCGCCTGTGCCGGCCCGGCAAGGCCGACGAGCAACGCGGATGCGAGCCCGGCAACCGGGCGTCCCAGGAAGTTCCTGTGAGTCATGACCGAGTACCTCCCCCTTCGGTACGTCACTCCGGACGGATTCCTCCGGAACACCCCCCTAGGTCATCCCGGAGTCCGGTCCGATCATACGCAATCCGGCGCCTGGTCCCTAGCGGTGTGGCGATGCCGGGTCGATGCATGTCGTCGTGGTGCAGCACGCCTTGCGGGAAGGGTAATGAGCATGAGAGAGTCGATGTTTGCTTGAGTCCGCGAGGCTGCGCCGGGCGAACGATGTCGCCGGGGGCTGGACCCAGCGGGCAGGGGGAGTGACATGATTCGGGCATCCGGCGTGCTTCTGGCGGTGGTCCTGGCCGTGAGTCTCGGCGATACGAAGGCCAGTGCGCAGGCCGCGACCGGCTTCTGCGCCACGCCGGAGCAGGCGGCGCGGGTCCAGGCGTTCTACCGGGACAACCCCGGCACGATGCCGGTCATCGCCGCGCGCCGGCTCGACCTGCCGGAGGCCACCGTGGTGAGCGGCCTGCCCGCGGAGCAGAGCGTGGGCATCGCCGGTGCGGCCTTCATGGACATCTGGGGTGCGATGCGCCAGTGGCAGGCAGCGACTTTCCTGATCATGAAGGGCGAGAACGTCTTCGAGGTGGTCTCGCCCGTCGGTACGGCAACGCCGTCGAAAACCAGCAAGTACACCAACATCGCCTACGAGCAGCCGCTGCGCGGCCACCTGCGCCCGGACCTCTACGCGTCGATCTACGCGGTGGCGCTGCCCGGCAGGAATGGCGCGATACCGCGCGGCGTCCTCTTCTACGATGCCAGCGGGGCCTCGGTGTTCGGCGCTTTCATTTCCAGCGACGGGCCGCCACCGCCGGCCAGCGAGATCGCGAAGTTCGACGCCGTGATGGCGCTGGTGAAGTCCAGGTCGCCGGTCTGCGGTGGCCCATCTCCCTGAGGGCGTGACCGCGCGGCCCGCCCCGCTCAGGCGCCGAAGCGGTGCATCGGCGGCGGGTCGAGCGGAATGATCGTCGCTTTCTGCTCCGTGAAGAACTCGACGCTCGCCGCCGGGCCGTCGCGGCCGATTCCCGATTCCTTGTAGCCGCCGAAAGGCGCCCGCAGCTCGCGCATCATCGGGGTGTTGACCCACACGGTGCCGGCGCGGATCTCGCGCGAGCAGCGCATCGCCGTGTCGAGATCGTTCGACCAGACGTAGCTCGCCAGACCGAACTTCGAGTGATTGGCCATGGCGATCGCCTGGTCGAGCGTGTCGAACTCGACGAAGGTCGCGAAGGGCCCGAAGATCTCCTCCTGGCACACGCGGGCCTCGTTCGAGGGCGCGAGTACCGCGGTCGGCTCGACGAACCAGCCACGTTCGATCGCCGCGCGCCGGCCGCCGGTCAGCAGCCGTGCGCCGTCCTCCTGAGCCACCTTCGTGTAGGCCAGCACGCGCTGCATGTGGCCTTCGAACGCCAGCGGTCCGATCTCGGTTACCGGTTCCAGCGGATCGCCGACCCGGATGCGCTGCGTGCGGGCGACGAAGCGCTCGATGAACTCGCGTGCGATCGATCGTTGCACGAAGATCCGGGATCCGGCCAGGCACTGCTGGCCGTTGTTCGCGAAGATGCCGACGAGCGAGCCGTCGAGCGCGCGCTCGAGGTCGGCCGACTCGCAGACGATGTTGGCCGACTTGCCGCCGAGTTCGAGGGCCACCGGCACGAGCCGGCGCGCAGCGGCCGTCATGATCGCGCGCCCGGTCGCAGTGCCGCCGGTGAAGCCGACGAGGTCGATGCCCGGGTGATCGACGAGAGCCGCACCCGTGACGCTGCCCCGGCCATTGACGAGGTTGACGACACCCGGCGGCAGGCCCGCCTCGTGCAGGATCTCGACGAGGCGGCGGACCGAGAGCGGCGTGTGCTCCGAGGGCTTGAGCACGCAGGTATTGCCCCAGGGGATGCAGGTTGCGATGCGCATCGAGGCCAGCGCCAGGGGCGCGTTCCACGGCGCGATCAGCGCCGCCACCCCCTTGGGTTCCCGCGTCACGTAGGTGAGCCATCCCTTCGTCTGCGTGTACGTGTCGCCATGCAGGGTGCTGGCGACTTCGGCGAAGAACTCGAACGACCGGGCCGCACGCTGCACCTGGTCGAGCACGCGCTGGAGCGGCAGGCCCGCGCCGGTGCACTCGAGCCAGGCGAGTTCCGCGGCGTGCGCCCGTATGCGGTCGCGGATCGCGTACAGGATGTCCTTGCGGACGTTGATGTCGAGATGCGGCCACGGGCCGCTGTCGAATGCGCGCCGCGCACTCGTGACGGCGGCATCGACCTCGGCCGCATCCGCCTCGCGCAGCCGGGTGATGACCTCCTCGGTCGTCGGGTTCAGGATCGGCAGGTCGATGCCGCCTGAACGCAGCGGTGGCGCGGCACCGTCGATGAGCGAGCACACGCGTGGCGGGATCGGCCAGCTTCGTGGCGGAACGTTACTTGTCTGGCCGGACATGACGCGCCATGGCCCATTCTGTTTTACACGCCGGTGGCCGTGCGAGTATAACAAACGCCCATGGCGCTCGATCTCAGGACATTCCTCGCCGATCATGGCGATGCAGTGTGGACGCTGCCCGCGGGCCTGTCGCGGCGCTACGAGCTGACCGCGCTTCAGCACGCCCTCGATGCGCGCGGCGAGTATCCGATCCTGTTCGCGCCGCAGACCCGTGGTGCCGGCGGTGAGGGGGCGCCGATTCCCGTCGTCACGAACCTCACCGCCAGCCGTGTCCTCGTGGCGCGGGCGCTCGGTATCCCGGACCATCGGCAGACAGCCGAGTGGTACGCGCGACGCAGTGCCGCGGGCATCGAGCCGCGCATCGTCGGGCGTTCCCAGGCGCCGGTGCAGCAGGTCGTGCTCACGGGTGCCGATGCGGATCTCGCGCGGATCCCGGCACTCACCCAGCACGAGCTGGAGCCTGGCCCGTACCTGACGGCGGCGCACGCCACGACCTGGGACCCGGACACGGGCATCGACAACACGGCCATCCAGCGCTGCTGGCTGCGCGGCCCGCGACGCATGAGCTGGTTTCCCTACCCGACGAGCCACAACGCGCACAATCTGCGCAAGTTCTGGGGACGAGGGGAAGCTTGCCCGGTCGCGTTCTGGATCGGCCATCATCCGGCCGTGCTGATGGGCACCCAGGCGAAGCTGCGCTATCCGCAGAGTCACTGGCACGCCGCAGGCGGGGTGCTCGGCGAGCCGCTCGCGCTCGTGCCGTCGATCACGCACGGCGAGCGGGTCCTCGTGCCGGCCGACGCGGAGATCGTCATCGAGGGTTTTGCACCGCGTGACACGGTCGCCGCGGATGGCCCCTTCGGCGAGTACACGGCCTATCTTGGCCCGCAGACACCGGCTCCCGTGTGCGACGTCACCTGCATCACCCTGCGCCGGGATGCGATCTATCACGACTACGGCTCCGGCCTGACCGACATGCTGGTGCCCGACAACATGGCGATGGAGGGCAGGCTCTACGAACTCGTGAAGGCCGTGGCGCCGTCGCTGCGCAACGTCCATGTGCCGGCGGCCGGGCGACGCTTTCATGCCTGGCTGCAGCTCGCTGGTCCGGCGCGTGGCGAAGCGCGCGATGCGCTCGTCGCCGCGCTCGCGTACCGGCGCACGAAGTGGGCCGTCGCCGTCGACGAGGATATCGACATTTTTTCTCGCGAGGCCATCGACTGGGCGCTCGCCACCCGCGTGCAATGGTCGCGCGATGCGATCATGATCGACGACCTGTCGGGATCGTCGCTCGACCCGTCGCTCGCGCGTGGCGCGACGACGGCGTCGAAGATGGGTGTCGATGCCACACTGCCGCCGCGACCGGCACCCGGTACGCCACGGCCCGTCCCGCCGGTGGCGACCGTGCCGGCAGAGGCGCTCGCACGTGCCGGTGCCCTGCGTGCCGCAGCCGATCCCGGCGCCTGGCCACGGGAGTGAGTCCATGACCATGCAGCGTCAGGATCCTGCCGGTGAGGCCGGCAAGTACGGCGGCAACACGGTGTGGGTGGCCTGCCCGGACTGTCGCACGTGGTTTCCGGTCAGCCCCCGCATGCAGGCGCCGGCGGCACCGCCCGCGTGCTGCCCGCAGTGTCATCGGGAGTTCATGGTGAAGGAGTCCGTGTGATGAGCAACCTCCTGGATAGTTCGAAGTTTTTTGCCGCGCTCGAGGCAGCCCGTCAGCCGCAGCATGGCGGCGGTCATCCGTTCAGTCGCGCCTGGGCGGCCGGCGAACTGTCGCGCGCGCAGCTCGGTGCCTGGGCGGTACAGCACTTCTATTACGTCGACGCGGTTCCGCAGCAGTTTGCGGCGCTGTTCGCGCGCCTGCCCGACCTCGATGCGCGCCAGCACCTGCTCGAGAACCTGCTCGGCGAGGAAATGCCGCATGCGCCGGGCAAGCGCCACCCGGACCTGCTGCGCAAGTTCGCCCGCGCCTGCGGCGTGACGGATGCGGCCATCCTCGGGGCCGAGGAAGCCGGCGTGATCCTGCCGACGACACGGGCGATGCGCGCCTGGATCTGGGAGCTCGCGAGTGTGCGCCCGCTCGCCGAGGCCTTCGCCGGCATCATGGTGGCGCTCGAAGGGCAGTTGCCGACGCTCTATCCGAAATACGTCGAGGCGATGCGCCGCATGGGCTACAGCGAGGATGATCTCGAGTTCTTCCACGTGCACATCGTCGGTGACACCGAGCATGCCCGCGTTGGTCTCGAACTGGCCGACCGGTATGCGAAGGCGCCCGACCTGCAGCAGCGGGCGATTGCAGCGGTGCGCGCCTCGGCATCGATGCGCTACGCGATGCTCGACGGCATCCACGCGCGCCTGCAGGCCGGAACTGGTGGCTGAGGTTGGCGCCGCGCCGGTCGTGTTCCTAACCGGCGCAGCCGGCGGCATCGGTCGGGCGCTGATCGATCGGCTCAGCGCCGGGCGCTGGCGGATCTACGCGACCGATCGCATGCTCGCTGCGATACCTTGCGGTGCCGCGCGGCTTCGCGCCGCGAGCCTCGATGTCACCGACGAGGCGGGAATGCAAACGGCCGTTGCCGATTGCCTGTCGACGTTCGGTCGCATCGACCACGTCGTGCACCTCGCCGGCGAAGTCGGGCAGGGCCCGATCGAGGCCGTGTCGCGAGATGAGTGGCAGCGCCTCCTCGACGTCAACCTCACCAGTGCATTCCTGCTCGCCAGGGCAGCGCGTGAGGCGCTTCGGGCTTCGCAGGGCAGTCTCACGCTGGTCTCGTCGACCAACGGCCGCAACGGCGGCAGCTCGCTGAGCGGCCCGGCCTATGCGGTGGCCAAGGCGGGAGTGCTGAACCTCATGCGCTATCTCGCCAGGGAGTGGGCGGGCGACCACGTGCGAGTGAACGCGGTGGCGCCCGGGCCGGTCGACACGCCCATGGTGGCGCGCATCCCGGCCGGCGAACGGGCACGTCTCGAAGCATCGATACCGCTCGGCCGGTTCGGCGAGGCGCGCGAGGTAGCGGGGGCCATTGTGTACCTGATCGGCGACGACGCGCGCTGGACCACCGGCGCCGTGCTCAACGTCAGCGGCGGGATGGTCCTCGATTGAGCACCGGTGAGCCGTGGTGGCGGCAGAAGCGCTGGCACATCGGGCTGATGCTGCTCCTCGTCACGGCGGTTGGCAGCGTGGACCGGCAGGCGATGTCGATCGCGGCCGCGAGCATCAAGGCCGACTTCCACCTGACGAACACGCAGTATGGGGCGATCGCCTCCGCGTTCTTCGCGGCGTACGGTGTCGGCCAGCTCCTCGCCGGCATGGTCGTCGACCGTCTCGGCACGCGCCGCGCGTTGTCGCTCGCCGTCGTCTGGTGGAGCGTGGCGGCGATCCTGCATGCCTTCGCGCGCGGCTTCTGGGGCTTCTTCAGTGCGCGGGCGCTGCTCGGTCTCATGGAGGGCGCGAACTATCCGGCTGCCATCAAGGCGATCGCCGAGTGGTTCCCGCGCGCCGAGCGCAGCATGGCAACCGGGCTCGTCACGGCGGGCACGGGACTCGGGCTGATCCTCGCGCCACCGCTCGTCGGCGTGCTGATCGTCCATTCCGGCTGGCAGATGGCATTCGTCGTGCCGGGCGTTGCCGGCTTCGCATGGGTGTGGTGGTGGCACCGAGGCTACCACCTGCCCGAGGATCATCCGACGATCACGGCGGAGGAGCGATCGCTCGCCCTGCGTGACCGGGTGCCCGCAGGCGGTACTGCGACCGTGCCGGGCGGCGCGTGGCGGACCTGGGCCCGTTACCTGCGCCATCGCGAGACCTGGGGCCTCGTGCTCGCGCGCTTCGCGGGGGATGGCGCGTTCTATTTCTTCAGCATCTGGCTGCCGCTCTACATGCAGAGCGAACGCGGTTTCTCGATACTGAACGTCGCCTGGCTCGTCGCGATCCCGTTCGTCTTCGCCGACGTCGGCAGCCTCACGGGCGGCTGGCTCGGGCAGCGGCTGATCCGGCGCGGCTGGTCGGTGGACCGATCGAGGAAGACCATGATCTGGGCCGGCGCGCTGGGCGTGCTGGTCGCCTGGCCCGTGAGCATCGTCGCCGACTGGTGGCTGGCGCTGCTGCTCGCTTCGCTGGCGATTGCCTCGATCCAGGTCAAGAGCGCCTCCCTGTTTCCGCTCGCGGCCGACATCTTCCCGGCGCGCGACGTCGCCACCGTCTGGGGCATGTCGGGCGCGGCCGGCGCGGGTGGTGCCGCATTGTTCCAGTGGGGCTTCGGCTGGATGATCGATGCCTACGGCTACAACCCGGTATTCGTCATCGTGTCGTTGATGGGACTCGTGCAGGCCGCGCTGATCTCGGTCCTGATACCGCGGGTCGCGCCGGTCGAAGCACCCGGGACGGGGCCGGTCTGACCGTTGCCTCGCGACCGGTGCCCGCTCACGCGATCACGATCAGCAGGTCCTTGGCCTCGACCTGGGCGCCACGCTCGACCAGCACCTCGCCGACCACGCCGTCCAGTGGCGCACGGACCACCGTTTCCATCTTCATGGCCTCGAGCGTGAGCAGCGTGTCGCCGCGGGCGATGCGGCCGCCGGCCTGGACGTGGATCGCCGCGACCGTGCCCGGCATCGGCGCGCCGATCTCACGCGGTTTGCCGGGGTCGGCGGTGCGCCGCGGCGGACGCTTCGGCACCTGCGAGCGATCCGCGACGCGGATCGACCGCGGCTGGCCGTTCAGCTCGAAGAAGACGGTGCGCGTGCCATCCTCGTGAGGCTCGCTGACCGCCACGTAGCGCACGATGAGTGTCTTGCCACGTTCGAGATCCACGCTCAGCTCTTCGCCCGCTTCCATGCCGTAGAAGAACACGTTGGTCGGCAGAATCGCGACGTCGCTGTACTTCGCCCGATGCGCCGCGTAGTCGAGGTATACCTTCGGATACATCAGGTATGAGGCGAGCTCCGTGTCCGTGGCGACCCGGTCACGCGCACGTTCGATCTCGGCGCGCCGCGCGTCGAGGTCGACCGGCGGCAGCAATGCACCCGGCCGGCCCGTGAGAGGCGGCTCGCCCTTCAGCACCTTGTCCTGCAGGGCCTGCGGGAAGCCGCCCTCGGTCTGTCCCAGTTCACCGCGCAACAGCTGCACGAGGCTCGCCGGAAAGGCCACGTCGACGGCCGGATCGAGCACTTCGCGCGGCGTGAGCCGGTTGGTCACCATCATGAGCGCGAGGTCGCCCACGACCTTCGAGGTGGGGGTCACCTTGACGATGTCCCCGAGCATGGCATTCACGTCCGCGTACGCCTGCGCGACTTCCGGCCAGCGCGTCCCGTCGATGCCGAGGGCGCGGGCCTGCTCGCGCAGGTTGGTGAACTGCCCGCCCGGCATGCCGTGGACGTAGACCTCGGATGCTCCGGAGCGCAGGTCGCTCTCGAAGGCGACATAGCCGCGACGCACCTGCTCCCAGTACGCGGAGATCTGCCGCAGGCTTGCCGTGTCGATGCCCGGATCGCGTGGCCCGTGGCGCAGGGCCTCGACGATCGAGCCGAGATTCGGTTGTGACGTGAGCCCGCTCATCGAGTCGATGGCACCGTCCACGGCATCGGCGCCGGCTTCGATCGCGGCGAGCACGCTCGCCGCCGCGGCGCCGCTGGTGTCGTGGGTGTGGAAGTGCACCGGAAGGCCTGTTTCCTCCCTGATCGCCCGCACCAGCGCGCTGGCCGCTGCCGGGCGGCACAGGCCTGCCATGTCCTTGATGCCGATGACGTGGGTGCCGGCGGCGCGCAGTTCGCGGGCCAGTTTCACGTAGTAGCCGAGCGTGTACTTGCGTTCGCCGGGATCGCTCAGGTTGCCTGTGTAGCAGATGGACGCCTCGCAGAGCCGGCCCGTCTCGCAGACGGCATCGATCGCCACGCGCATGTTCCCGACCCAGTTGAGCGAGTCGAACACACGGAACACGTCGATGCCGTGCGCGGCAGCCTGGCGGATGAAATAGCGCACCACGTTGTCGGGATAGTTGGCGTAGCCGACGGCATTGGCCGAGCGCAGCAGCATCTGCAGCAGGAGGTTCGGCATGAGTTCGCGCAACCGCGCGAGGCGCTCCCAGGGATCCTCCTTCAGGAATCGCAGCGCCACATCGAAGGTTGCCCCGCCCCAGCACTCCATCGAGAAGAGCTGCGGCAGCAGCGAGGCATAGTACGGTGCGATGGCCGTCATGTCGGCGGTGCGACAGCGGGTTGCGAGCAGCGACTGGTGCGCATCGCGCATGGTCGTGTCGGTCAGGAGCACCTTCGACTCCTCGAGCATCCAGCGCGCGAACTTCTCCGGACCCAGTGCGTCCAAGCGCTGCTTCGTCCCCGGTGGCGGCGCGCCGCCATGTCCCACGGCCGGGAGCTTCGGCGCGGCAAGTCGCGGCGGCCGGGGCCGGTCGCGAACCTCCGGGTTGCCGTTCACGATGGTTTCGGCGAGGTAACTCAGGATGCGCGTGGCGCGGTCGCGCTTTTTCTGCCAGCGGAACAGTTCCGGGGTCTGGTCGATGAAGCGCGTCGTGTAGCTCGCATCCGCGAACTGCGGATGCATGATCACCTGGTCGAGAAAACGCAGGTTCGTCACCACACCGCGGATGCGGAACTCCCAGAGTGCCCGATGCATTCGGGCCACCGTCTCCTCCGGGCTCGGCGACCAGGCCGTGACCTTCACGAGCAGCGAGTCGTAGGAGCGGGTGATGATCGCGCCCGCGTAGGCCGTGCCGGCGTCGAGCCGGATGCCGAACCCGGCGGGACTGCGGTAGGCGCTCACACGGCCGTAGTCCGGCACGAAATCGTTCTCGGGATCCTCCGTCGTGACGCGGCACTGCATCGCATGGGCCGACAGGCGGATGTCGGGTTGCGCCGGCACGCCGCTGTCCGGCGTGCCGATGCGCGCGCCGCCGGCGAGGCGGATCTGTGCCTTCACGAGGTCCACGCCGGTGGCGCATTCCGTCACGGTGTGCTCGACCTGGATGCGCGGATTCACCTCGATGAAGTAGAAATCGCCCGTGTCGGCATCCTGCAGGAACTCCACGGTCCCGGCGTTCAGGTATCCCACGGCACGGCCGATCTTCAGCGCGGCCTCGCAGAGCGCCTCGCGTTGCGCGTCAGTCAGGAAGATCGCCGGTGCCCGTTCGACCACCTTCTGGTTGCGCCGCTGCACGGTGCAGTCGCGCTCGAACAGGTGCACGAGGTTGCCGTGCCGGTCGCCGAGGATCTGCACTTCGACGTGGCGCGCGCGGCGCACGAGCTTCTCGAGATAGACCTCGTCGTTGCCGAATGCGGCACGGGCCTCGCGTCGTGCGACCGGCAGGAGTTCCGTGAGCCGCGCATCGTCCTCGATGACGCGCATGCCCCGCCCGCCGCCACCCCAGCTCGCCTTGAGCATCACCGGGTAGCCGATGGCGCCGGCCATCCGGCGGCATTCGGCCTCGTCGGCCGGCAGCGGCGCGGTCGCCGGCATCACTGGCACACCGGCGGATTCAGCCAGGTTGCGAGCCGCGACCTTGTTGCCGAGCGTGCGCATGATCCCGGGCGTCGGCCCGACGAAGATCAATCCTTCACGCGCGCAGGCTTCGGCGAATCCCGGGTTCTCCGCCAGGAACCCGTAGCCCGGGTGCACTGCCTCGACCCGGGCTTCGCGTGCGATGCGCAGGATGTCCTCGATATCGAGATAGGCCTCGACCGGACCCTTGCCCTCGCCGACGAGATAGGCTTCGTCCGCCTTGGTGCGGTGAAGCGAGAAGCGGCCTTCCTTCGAGTAGATCGCCACGGTGCGGATCCCGAGCTCGGTGGCCGCACGCATGACGCGGATGGCGATCTCGCCGCGGTTCGCAACCAGCAGGCTGTGGATGTGCTGCACGACAGGTTCCTTCGCCGGCAGAATCCGCGGGGATCGTCGCTCGCTGCCGCCGCGCCGAGTCTAGCAGCCGGTTACGGCGCCGCTGTCGGCGAACGGCGCAATGTGCCGTGCAATTTGACCCGTCTCATGCGCGGCTCCCGCCGGCAAGGTGCGTCGTAACCCAATTGTCAGGTCGATGTTCGATAAGGCGCTGACGGTGCCCGCTGACGGTGCCCGCTGACGGTGCCCGCTGACGGTGCCCGCTGACGGTGCCGGTGCATTTGATTATTTGATTGCGATGCCATCCGCGCACAGCTTGGTCTTGTGCACGTGGCGCTGCATGCCACGCCACAACGTCGCCGGTGTACGATTGAAACGCGTCGCCATCTCGCTCAGGGTGGCCAGCCGGGCACCGAGAGCTTCGTGTGCGATAACCGTTCGCGCGTAGGAGAGATGCCTCGCCCGGGATGCCGTTGCCAACTCCTGGACCGATACGCCAAGCCTTTCCGCGACGGCGGCGATGAGCATTTCCAGCTGCAGTGAACGATCACCGTTCATGACAGTCCGCGGCGCGGATGCCGGCACCTTCTCGCCATCAGGCGCATCGGTCTCTTCCAACCCGGCTCGGACCTTCGAATCCTCATCGGGATTCGGTGCCGCTGCCATGAAATGCTGGTATGCCCGGCCGGCGTGGGCCTGGCCGGTACCGAACAGGCTCAGCCCAAAGGCAACATTCAGCCATGGTGTTCGCGCCTGACCGAGGTATGCGCGATGGCTGCTCCAGAGGTAGTCTGCCGGATCAGCCACCAGGCCCGCCCGTACAGGATTCAGGTGCACGTATCGGATCAGGGCCATCAGGTACGAGTCCCGTGTCACGAGATACGCACGGTGGCGTCGTTCGAACAGGTGGCCGGTCGTCGGCACGCGGCGCTGCACCGTCCGCGCGTAGCGACTCGCGAAGTGTTGCACGAAGCGCCCGAGCGGGCTGTCCCCGACACGGATGGCCAGGTGAATGTGATTGCTCATCCAGCAATACGAAAGAACTTCGCAACCATCGCGGTGCAGGCTGTCGACCAGCAGGTCCTCGAGGAGATCGCGGTCTGAATCCTGATGAAAGATCGGTTGCCGATGATTGCCGCGCAGGACAACGTGGTAGACCCCACCGGGTACATGAAGACGCGGCCGACGCGGCATTGCACGAGCTTTCCGACAGGAGCGACGTGGATCCAGTGTGCTGTGCCAGGTCCGGCCAGGTCGACGCGGATAACTGAAAGATTTCGCTGGAATCAAATAGTCAAATGCTCCGGCACCGTAAGCTCGCGCTTCACCCGGCACCGTTCCCGTGGCAGTCTGTCCGCTGGAGGCGCAAGGGCAGCCTCTGGCTCGACGGGTGAGGACAGGTAGCCTGGAGATCGACGCATCGACCTGAACACCTGGTCATTGCTCGCCGACGGGGTGCTCGTGGTCCACGCCCTGTTCGTCGCCTTCGTGGTGATCGGGCAGGGCCTGATCCTCGTCGGCTTGTGGCGGAACTGGGCCTGGGTGAGGCACCGCGGGTTCCGCCTGGCGCACCTCGCCGCGATCGGCGTCGTCGTGCTGCAGGCCTGGCTCGGCGTCCTGTGCCCGCTGACGATCATCGAGAACGCCCTGCGAGAACGCGCCGGTGAAGCGGCCTACCAGGGCTCCTTCATCCAGCACTGGCTTCACCGGCTGATCTTCTACGATGCCGAAGGCTGGGTCTTCACGGTGGTCTACACCGCGTTCGGGGTGCTTGTGGTCCTGACCTGGCGCCATGGCGGGCCGCGGCGCCGCACGGCCCGGTCCGGTTCGGCCTAGAATGAACCAGGCCAGCGCAGGCAGCCGGAGCGAGCGTGCCGACACCGGGTGAGCACAGCAGCCGCGAACTCTTCCGCCCGTTCTTCTGGGTGGACGAGCAGTTCCGCGTGCGGGACTGGCCCGAGGCCACGGCCCGCGCGTTGCACGTGCCCCCCGACCAGGCTCTGGGGCGTTTCTGCTGGGATGTCGTCGCCGGACGGCGCCGCAGCCATGCCTGTGCACGCGGTCCGGCGTTCCACGCTGCCGGGACGGCCGAGGCGTCCTGTGGTGTCGACTCGAACCGCTGCTGCGCAGTCCTGCCGCTCACCGGTCCGGAGCGCGGTGCGCTGGTGTGGTTCCCGCTCGCCTTTGTCACGGCCGGCGGCTTCGGCAGCGCGCGGCTGGAGGGGCTGGTGATCCGCGGCGCGCTCGCCGGGCGTCTCGGGTCGGTCGAGAGCACGCTGGAGGGCCTGCGCCGCGTGTGCGCGGCAGACGACTGCGAGCTGTTCCTCCTCGATTCCTTCGGCAAGGAGGTCTTCCTGGTCGACTGCGAGGGCCGCGACCGCGATGCCTTCCTCGAGCTCACGCACATGCCGCTCGGCACCGGCTACCCCGGTACGGTGACGCTCCTGCAGAAGCCGCTGTACACGAACCGTTTCCAGAAGGACCGGCTGTTCGTGCGCGGCGCCGTCAAGCGGCGTGGCATCCGCTCCTTCATCGGCATGCCGCTGATGGACGGCAACCGCCCGCTCGGCTACGTGGGTGTGGGGTGGCGTGACGCCGCTGTGCCGATCCAGTGGGGCCTGCGGGTCCTCGAGGAGGTCAGGACGATCCTCCCGCTCGCGGTGCCGCGCCGGTTCCTGCCCGTGCGCAGCGCCGACATCCCGTCGGCGCGCCTTGCCATCCGCTGCTTCGGTGCCTTCGAAGTCTTCCTCGAAGGTCGCCGGCTTCCGCCCACGGCCTTTCCCCGGCGCAAGGCGCTGCAGTTGCTGAAGCACCTGGTCCTGCGCCGCGGGGTGCCGGTGCATCGCGACCGGCTGGTCGAACTGCTGTGGCCCGAAGCCCCGGCGCGTGCGGGCGCCAACCGCCTGCACGGCGTCGTCAACGCGCTGCGTTCTGCGCTCGAGTCGGGCCGCGGCCCGCGCAGTTCCGGGTACGTTGTCTGCCGCGACGACCATTACTTCCTCGATGTCGCCACCCCGCAATCGGTGGACCTGTTCGACTTCCTCGACTTTGTCGCCGGCGCGCGGACCGCGCAGCGCGAGGGCACCGAGGAGCGTGCCCTCGGCATGCTCGAGGACGCCGTGCGGTTGTACCGCGGCGACCTGTTCGCCGACGACCTCGAGGACGAGGCCCTGGAAGCGCATCGCGTGCGGCTGCGCCACCTGTTCCTCGATGCCGCCCGCGCACTCGCTGGCATCCGCATCCGCTGGGGACATACTGACGAGGCCATCTGGGCGCTGCGCACGGCACTCGACTTCGAGCCGGTGGCGCTCGACCTGTACGAGTTGCTGATCGGCGAACTCACCGCGGCCGGGCGCATTGCCGAGGCGCGCCAGCAGTACGCCTGCTGTTGCTCGGCATTGCGCCAGCATCTCGACATGGAGCCGCCACCGCGCATCCGCGCCCTCGAGCGGCGGCTGCACTGAGGCGTGAGCGGTGCCGGTGTTACGGTTTCGGTTACCGTGAGCGGTGCCGGTGTTACGGTTTCGGTTACTGCAAGCCTCGACAGGCTGTGCTGGCTTAGAGAGCTGTGCATGAGTTACCGAAACCGTAACAC
>JADZBS010000077.1 GCA_020851975.1 Gammaproteobacteria bacterium
GGCACGCGGCTGGAGTGGACGGGCGGCGTCTCCTACGACTACTACCAGAACAACTCGCGTGGCGGCTTCACGCTGACCCCGATCCGCGACGAGAGCGCCAACAACACCGGCCAGGTGCAGACCGAGATCCGCTCCACCGGCGGCGACGGGGCGGTCAGCTGGTTCACCTTCGGTGCCACCTTCAGCGACGACCGCGCCGTGCTCGACCATCCGACGCTGATCAACAACATGCAGCTCGGCCATGCCGGGGAAACCTACCGCGTGGCGCTCGGCGACGTGCCGGTCGGCTTCTCCACCCTCGGTACCAACACCGGCCTGCGCGGCCTGTTCGGCGAGGGCTACTTGGGCAGCACCCTGTTCCAGGCGGTGCTCGGCGTGCAGTCGGACACCTGGGAGTCGATCGCGAAGGAGGAGCGGCGCACCCGCTACCTGCGCAACAGCTATGCCTTCAAGGTCGAGCAGCCGTTCGGCGAGTCGTTCTCGGCGTACCTCACCACGCAGGGTTACGCTGACGACGAGGACGAGGCGACCGCCACGACCACGGGGCTGGCAGCAGCCGACGGCAATGCCACCACGCTCGGCTTCAGCTTCCGTCAGGGCGGGTTCACGCTGACCGGCGAGGGTGGCGCGAGCGACTGGGAGGAGGAAGGTTACGCCGACGAGAGCGACGAGGCCTGGATCCTCGATGCCGCCTGGCAAGGCGAGCGCTTCGGCCTGCAGGCCGGGTACCACGACCTCGGGCTCTTCTATACCTCGCTGTCGGGCGATGCGCTCTCCGGCGTGAGCGAGGCCTATGGCAACGTCAGCTGGATGGCGGCGAGCTGGCTGTCGCTCACCGGCGACCTGCGCCACACCGAGAACGAGCGCGCCGAGGCGCCGCCGGGGCTCGAGCAGCCGGTGCCGGTGCCCTACACGCCCAACGCGGTCGAAGCCGACAGTTGGACGCTCGGTGCCGACATCGCGGTGCTCGCCGTCGAGGGCCTGAGCCTGCAGCTCAGCCACTCGCAGTCCGATGGCGAAAACGACGACGGCGGCGAGAATGACCAGCAGGACAGCGCCGCCAGCCTGCAGTTCAGTCGCGGCGGCTGGTCGACCGGACTCGGCTGGCAGCACGGCGATTACGAGAACGCTGCCGCGGCGGCGTCGGACTCCGACACCGACGGCTGGAACGCCTTCGTCGGCCGCGAATGGGTCGAACCCGCCAACGGCACCTGGAACGTCGGTGCCACGCTCATGTATGCCGATCAGCGCCAGGAACTCGACACCGGCGAGCACAACACGAACGAGAGCTACCAGCTCTCGCTGAACGGCCAGCATGTGCGTTTCGGGCAATTCAGCGCCATGTGGTACGACGGGCGTGTGCGCGACCCGAGCACCGGACAGGACCTCGACCAGCGCGGCATCCAGGTCGAGGCCGGTCGGGCGCTAGGCCGCTACGGCTCGCTCAAGTTCTACTTCAGTCGCAATGACAGCTTCGACGATCGCGCCGACATCGCCTACATGGAGCGCACGCTCGGCGTGCAGTTCATGTCGGCCTTCTGACGGTGTGTCACGCAGGGCCCGGGAGCATGGCACCATGACCATCATCACTCGCAGTCACCACGTCGCCGGCGCCATCGTGCTGGCGCTGGCCGTGTCCAGTGCGGTCGCGCAGGGTGTACCGCGCGATGAGTACCCGCTGCCACCGGCATCCGAGATCCGCCCGATCGAGCCGGCCGGCGTCGGGCCGCAGCCTGGCGAGCGCGCCGATGAGGAAGGCGCCGCGGCCGGTGTCGGCGGGCTCGAGGACCTGCAGCGGGCGCGCGATGCCCTCGACGAGCTGCTGCGCGCCTACGAGGCCGGCAATGTCGCGAAGTTCCAGCAGAAGCTCGATCCGGCCATGGTCGGTTACCAGGTGTTCCTCGACGGCGTGCGCCGCGATGTCGCCGCCTACCGCAACCTGCGCATCCACCTTACCGACACGCAGATCACCGCGGGGCCCGACCTGGCCGTCATCCAGATCGCCTGGGAGAAGCGCTTCCTCAGTGCCGGCAGCTTCACGCCGGGCATCTTCACCGGCCGCAGCACGGTGCTGATGCACCGTGACGGCGATGCCTGGCAGTTGTCGGCGGTGGCGCTCGACAATCCCTTCTCGAGCGCTTCGGGCGTGCTGGCGCGGTTCACCGTCATGCCGATGGCGCTCGGTGTCACGACGCTCGATGGCGATGTGCCGATGCAGGTGGAGGTCGTCGACGCCGACATGGCGGGTGCCGAGACCGTGCAGGTCACGGTGAGCAGCGCCAATGGCGATCGCGAGACGCTGCAGTTGCCATCGGTATCTCCTGGCGTGTTCCGGATCATCTCGGTACCGCTGCTGTTCGAACCCGGCACCCCGGTTCCGAACAACCTGCTCGTCGAGGTGCCGGGTCCCGGTACGGTCACGTTCCGTTATGTCGATGCCAACCCCGGCGACAACCGTCCGGCGAGCACGCTCACGCGGGTGGTGCGTGTGCAGTGATCCGGGGTTGCGCGGGGATGGGTCGCGACTGGCGTCGCTCCTACGGGGTGCGGGTCCGGCGTGGTGCCGGCATCGGTCGCGACTGGCGTCGCTCCTACAGGTGCTGATCCGGCCGGATCTTGCCCCGTAGGAGCGAC
>JADZBS010000078.1 GCA_020851975.1 Gammaproteobacteria bacterium
ACTACGTCTTCAGTGCTCCGCGGGCCGGCGAGTGAGCGACTGCTCGTGCGCGGGTTTCAGCGCCCGGAATCCCCGGTACAGCAGGATGTCGTAGGCGATCTTCAGTAGTCCGGCGACGATGAACGGCAGGCCGGACCAGGCTGCGCTGCCGGCGAGCATGACAGTCGCCGGCGGCGACAGCGCCGCGCCGAGGGAACGGGCGACGCCGGTCAGGCCACCGGCGGCGGAACGTTCGTCCGGATGCACCACGGCGAGCAGGTAGGCCTGGCGCGTCGGGACGTCCATCTGCGTGATCAGCGATCGCACCAGCAGCAGCGCACAGGCCTCGGAGAATCCCGGCGCGAAGGGCACGAGGAGCAGCAGCCCATTGGCCGGCAGGTGTGTGAACACCATCGTGTTCAGCAGGCCGATGCGTCGCGCGAGCCAGCCGGCCGCGAGCGACGACAGGCCCGACAGCAGGTTCGTGCACAGGAACAGCAGGCCCAGCGCTGCAGGTGTCGCGCCATACCGGCGATCGAGCCAGAACGCGAGCACTGTCTGCACCACGAAGCCGCCGCCGAAGGCGTCGAGCGCGAAGAGCGCCGACAGCCGCTGCACCGTGCCTCGCGAGGCGTGCAGCCCCCAGCGCGGCGCTGCTGGTGCGGGCCGGATGTCGGGTACCACTTCCACGGCGTTGGTCAGGCATGCGAAACAGGCCACCAGGGCGAGGGCGAGTCCGCCGTAGAGCCAGAGCACCGGTTGAAACGCGGCCGTGCCATCGAGCCCGGCGGTCCGGGCCAGCGCGACGAGGCTGCCGCCGCAGAACGAGCCGAGCGCCGTGCCAGCGGCCCCGGTCAGGTGATACCAGGCGAGGAGCGAAGTGCGTCGCTCCGCGGACACGAACTGCGCCAGGGCGGCCTGCTCGAGCGGCAGGAACGGACCGGCTTCGGCCCCACTCGGGCTGACGACGCCCACGGCGAGTGCCAGGACGAGCAGCGGATAGGGCGCACCGGCACCGAGGAGCAACACCGCCAGCAGCATGAGCCAGGCGCCCCAGCCCAGCACGCGCCGGCGTCCCAGCCGGTCGGCCCGCGTCGTGAGCAGCAACGACAGCAGCATGTCGCCGATCAGCATCACGACGAGCAGAAGTCCGATCGCCGGCGCATCGAGTCCGAGCACGGCGAGGTAGATCGCCAGGACGACCGACAAGAGACCAAAGGCGAACAGGCGCAGGAAGCGGGTGACGAACAGGAGGCGCAGGTCCGCCGGCGAATGTTCCACGGCAACGGCGTCGGTCACGGCAACGGCAACGTCAACTCTGAGCAGGCTCTCGCAAAAACGTCAGGTCGTCCCGTCTCATGGCATGTGGGCCTGGATAGCCGCGGCATCCTGGCCGACGAGATCCTTCGGCACCTCGGCGATGATCGCCTGCCCGAGGGTCTTGCCGAAGACTTCGCGCAGCACGCCGAGAAATGCAGGCCCTGCCATGACGACGAGCTGCCGGAATTGCTTGCGTCGCTGAGCCTCGGCGAGATAGTCACTGATTTCCCTGGCGAAGCGATGACGTTCTTCCGACTTGGCCTGCTGCGCTGTATCGAGGCTGTGGCGCGCCGGCCCGAAGCGATCGTGCACCCGCCCCGGCTGATCGGTACCACGTTCCCGCGGGCGCAGCCGCGACTGCATGTGGTCGAGCGAGTGCACCAGCGTCGGCGCGGCACGAGGGTGGCGGGTCGCGTAGACTTGTGCCGCGCTGCTGTCGGCCACGAGGATCCAGATGTCACTCATCGTTCTGCCCCCCCGGCTGGATGACCCGGATCCTAGTGTATGCCCGAATGCGACGACGGCAAGGCTCGCGACACCCTCACCGGCTCACCAGCACGAGCCCCTTGGCGACGGTTGCGCCAGTGCCTAGCATTGACGTCGTCGGTTTCGCGGCACGACGCTGCGGGCGGCCGGATCTCCCGACCGTCAATCCGAGCGGCAACTCATGAAGACGACACGCCACTTCGACCTTGAACAGCGCGCATGGCTCATGCGATCGGCGACCTATGCGTCGATGGGTGTGGCGATCAGTCTCGTCGTGGCCAAGGGCTGGGCCTGGCTGGCGACGGATTCCGTCTCCATGCTGTCGTCGCTGGCAGACTCACTGCTCGACCTGTTTGCCTCCGCCCTCACGTTCTGGGCAGTGCGATACTCACTCTCTCCCGCCGATGCCGAACATCGTTTCGGGCACGGCAAGTCCGAGGGACTCGCGGCCTTGGTGCAGGCGATGATCATCGGCGCCTCGGGCCTGTTCGTGTGCCGGGAGGCCATCGGGCGACTGCTCGACCCGCAACCCATCACCCGGCCCGAGGTGGGGCTCCTGGTAGTCCTCGGCTCGACGCTCGCCACGGTCCTGCTGGTCGGCTACCAGCGCGTCGTCAGCAAGCGTACAGGGTCCGTGGCGATCGGGGCCGATGCCATGCACTACACCACCGACATCCTGGTGAACCTGAGCGTCGGTGTGGCCGTGGTCCTCTCGGCGTGGACAGGCTGGCGGATGATGGATCCCCTGGTCGGCCTCGGCGTGGCGGTCTACATCCTCGTCGGAGCACTGCGCATGGCCTCCCAGGCGCTCGACATCCTGCTGGATCGTGAGATTCCCCAGGACGACCGGCAGCGGATCAAAGTCATCGCACTCGGCCATCCCGAAGTGCTCGGGCTGCACGACCTGCGCACACGGCATGGGGGATCCAACTACATCGTGCAGTTTCATCTGGACTTTCCGCGGGATATTTCCCTGTGGCGCAGCCATGAGGTCATGGATGAGGTGGAAGAAAACATCCGCGCCGAATTCCCGAACTGCGAGATCATCATCCACGCGGACCCGCTCGGCATCGCCGAGCTGAAAGACCGGTTCGAGACGCCGCTACCCGCGGAGGCAGGTGAGTCGGATGAACCGGCGAGCAAGGCGCACTGAGCCGATGCCAGAGCGGACGCTTGCGGGCCCCCAGGGCCCTCCGTAGATTGTCCGGCATGCGTCCTGACGAAACCGTGGACGGCCGGACACACGCACTGGATGCAGGCTTCGATGCGTTGCGACGGGCGTCCTGCATGATCCTGGCGCTGCTCGGCAGCGGCTGCGCCGCTTCCGTCGCCATCGAGCGGCCGTTTCCACCTCCGCTGATCGAGCCGCTGCCGCTGCGCGTCGGCGTGCTCTACGCCGACAGCCTGGCCAATTATGTCTACCACGAGGAAGCGGCCACCGCAGACCGCGACTGGACGGTACAACTCGGGCCGGCCAACGTGAGGCTGTTCGATGCGCTGTTCGCGAGCCTGTTTCGTGAAACGAAGCGGGTTTCCACGCTCGAAGCTGCGGCGCAGGAAGTGCCGCCGTTCGACGGCGTCATTTCACCCTCCGTCGACGCGTTCGAGTTTTCGCTGCCCGGTCAGGCGGCCACCGGACAGGTCGGGGTCTGGATCCGTTACAATCTCGACGTGTACGCGCGCGATGGCCAGCTGATCGTGCGTTGGCCCGTGACGGCATACGGGCAGAGCGGGACGGATGGCGCTTCGGACGAGGAATCGATGGAGCGCGCCATCGTCCTCGCCATGAGGGATGCTGCTGCCACGATCGCGGTGGATTTCGCCAGGCAACCCAAGGTCCGTGAGAGCTTGCTGCATGAAACTCCGACGGCGTCTCCCTGACACGCTCCCGATGACCCGACGCCTGCCCATCCTTGGCATGGGCGCACCGCTGATCCTGCTCGCAACCGGCTGCATGACCTCGCGCGTGGAGGAATCCAAGAACGTCGCCACCGGCCTCGCGGCCGGTGAATCGGTGGTGATCCTCGCGGCCAGCTATCACAGGGGCAAAGCCGCCGAAGACGACTTCGTGGCCTGCGTGAGCGACCAGGTCCGGAAAGGCGACAGTGCCGTTGCGGTCGTTCCCGAGCGGCAATTCACGGATGCCCTGTTTCCCTGGTTCGAGCCGCGGACGGCGCCGCAGTCGGCCGAAGCCCTGCCCGAACTGCTGGCCCGCCCCGGGGTTGCCGACCGCATCGAGCAACACGGCATCCGCTACATCGTCTGGCTGGATGGCACCACTGAACGCACCAACGGCGGTGGCAGCCTGAGTTGCGCCATCGGGCCCGGCGGTGGCGGCTGCTTCGGCCTGACCTGGTGGGAGGATGACGCCTCCTACGACGCCGCCGTCTGGGACCTGAAGCAGAAGTCGGACGCCGGCACCGTCAGTGCCGACGTACACGGCACGTCGATGATCCCGGCCCTCCTGATCCCGGTACCCCTCATTGCCCGCACGCAGTCGGCAGCCTGCAAGGACCTTGGCCGGGAGCTGCGGGAATTCCTCACCGACGCGGGACCCCCGACCTGAGCCGGCTGTCCGACGCGTACCGGCAGGCCGGCCGCCTGGCGGCGACGACGCCCAGGTGGATGGCTCTCGCGGCCGCATTTTTCCTGCAGCCGACTTCGGCGGCGTTGCCCGCAGCCCAACCAGGTGAGAACGGCTACCGGATCCAGTTTCTGCTGAGCCTGAAGGCCGGCGCACCCGACGCGAGCGTCCACATTCGGGTCAGCCAGCCCGACGCGCGGCTGAAGCGCCTGCGTTTCGACATGCCCGCTGTCCGTTTCACAGCGCTGGCCGGCGATGGCACGATCAGTCGCCGCGACGATGCCGTGACCTGGCAGCCACCCGCGCGCGGCGGTGAGCTGCGCTACCGGGTCACCGTGACTCACCCGCGCAGCCACCAGGGCCACGATGCCTACATTGGCCCCCGGTGGGCGCTGTTCCGTGCCGAGGACGTCTTCCCGGGCGCCGATGCCACGCTGAAACCGGGTGCGCGCAGCCACGGCGAGTTGCTCGTCGACGTGCCACCCGGCTGGTCGCTGCAGACGCCCTACCAGCCGGACGCCACCGGACGGTTGTCCGTCACGCGACGCGGCCGGGCCTACGAACGACCGGTCGGCTGGATCATGGCCGGCGAGATCGGTTCGCGGATGGACGTGATCGGCGCAACCACAGTGCGCGTATCGGCACCGAGAGAACGAGCAGCACCGCGCCTCCCGTCGCTGGCCTTGCTGCGCTGGACGTTGCCCGTCCTGCAGGCGGAGATCGAACGACCCCTGCCCTACCTGCTCAGCACGCTGGCCGGCGAGCCGATGTGGCGGGGCGGGTTGTCGGCACCCAACTCGTTCTTCCTCCACGCCGATCGCCCGTTGATCAGCGAGAACGCCACCAGCCCACTGCTGCACGAGCTGCTCCACGTGATGGCGCCCGTGCCGGCGGCCGCTGAACACGACTGGATCGACGAAGGCATGGCCGAGTACCTGGGACTGGTGCTGCTGGTCCGCTCCGGCACGATCCCCCGGGAACGGTTCGACGACACGATCGAGCTGTTTCACCGGCGCGGTGCCGGAGTACGCAGCCTCGTCACGCGCCAGGCGAGCGGTGCCGTCACCGCGCGGGCGGTGGCCATCTTCAGTGACGTCGATCGCGAGTTGCAGGCGGCCACGCGTGGCAAGGCGGACATTTTCGACCTCCTGCGGCTGCTGCAGGCGCAGGATGATCCTGTCGACCTCGCACGCCTGCGCGAACTGGCGACTGTGGTCGGCGGTCGGCCCCTGGCAGCCCTTGGGCCTGGCCGCGTGCCCGCCGCGACCGCGCGCCCCAAAGCGCTGTGAGCTGATGCACGGACGCCTCCGGCCACAACGCAGCATGATGTCCGGATGTCGCTGCTCCGCCCGAACCGGCCACCTGCTGTAGCAGCGCTCCGCCAGGCACTCGCCGGTGTGCACCGCGTGCTGTTGCGACGAATCTGGCTGCCGGAACGGCTCTACGCAGCAATGCCGTGGATCTATCTTGGCAATGGCACGGCTTGCCTGGGCGGCACCCTGTTCCTTCCCGATCAGACCTGGCTGCTGCCCTACGGGGTACTCGCAGGAACCGGCTGCCTGCACCTCGGCGTCCGCATCGCACTCTCACGACGGCGGGCATCCGGGATCGGGTCCAGGACTCCCATGGCCGCGCCGGTCATGTCAGAATTTCCTCCCTCCCAGGCCGGACGCGGGGTTTCCCGGTGAGCAAATCACGCTGGCTCCTGGCGGGCACCGCCGCCATCGGCGGCATGCTCGTCCTGCCGGTGCTCGGCTACGTGGCCGGCGGCCGCCTGGTGGGGCCGTACGCAGGGCCGCGAGGGCTGGCCTCGTACCTGGGCAGCATTTACGGCGATGCCCTGGCCGGCCACCCGCTCGCCCTCATGTTGGTGCTCGCACCGGGCGCCATCGTCGGGGTCTGGCTGTTGCGGGCGGGTGTCCTCCACCGGATGCGGGAACCCGCATCTGGCGGTAACAGCTAGTGAACAAAATCAGCTACATGCGCATCATTCTCAGAATGATGTCCAGGTTTATGTCATCTGGCGTCCTGCCTCCACCCCGGTGACGCTTACAGTCCCGACCAAGCCTCGAAACGGCAATCGTCTGCGCCGATAGCCGCCGTCAAGAAGGCCAGTAATACAAGGCGGCGAGTGCCAGACCGCCCCACAAGAAAAACAACGGAACGTAGCGCCAGCGCTTGCCGCGGATCGTACCGAAAAATGCCAGAGCCGATGTCACTGCAAGAGCCGAGAAGATGAGCGCACCGCGCGCCACTTCAGGCAGCTCACCGGAAAATTGCGGGTGGTCGTTGCGTAGCAGCCAGAACACCAGCAGCACGACTGCGAGCCCGAACGCGAGGGACACGAGACTCCCCGAGACGATTCCCAGCAACGCCGCAAACGGATGCATCCAACAGAACTCCCGGATCCCTGCGCCACCGCACGGGTTGCTTGTTATGATTGCTTATCCACCGATGCCGACATTCAACCGCAATATGACCCGACCCGCAAACCAACCGCGGGCCGCGCGTCCCTTCGCCACCCTGCTCGGCGCCACGCTGTCGGGGTTGTGGCTCGCCTTCGCGTGCTGGCCAGGTGCGAGCGCCGCCGCCAATGCTCCACCGAAGGCCAATGCGGTTCCCGGTGTGCTCGAGGCAACGGATCGTCAGCGCCAGGTAGCGCGGATGACCACCAAGTTCGTCGAGCGCTTCCACTACGCCCGCCAGCCGATCGACGACCGGATGTCGGAGCAGGTGCTGAAGAACTACCTCGAGGCCCTGGACGGCAATCGCCAGTACTTTCTCGAGCCGGACATCGTCTATTTTTCCCGCTACCGCCACACGATCGATGACGTGCTGCAGAACGGGGACATGGAACCGGTCTTCGACATCTTCCGTCTCTATCGCCTGCGGGCCCAGCAGCACATCAGCTATGCGCTGTCGCAACTCGACCACGAGCCGGATTTCACGCTCGGGGAATCGTTCCGGTTCGACCGGGAACACGCCCCCTGGCTCGGGACGCCCCAGGCCATGCAGGACAACTGGCGCAAGCGGGTCAAGAACGACGCACTGAACCTGATGCTGGCCGACAAAGGCTGGCCGGATGCGGAAAAGGTGCTGCGCAAGCGCTATGAGCGCGTGCTGTCACGGATCAACGCCCTGGACAGCGACGAGGTGTTCGAGACATTCATGAACGCCTTCGCCCGCACACTCGACCCGCACTCGAGCTATCTCTCGCCCCGGCAATCGGAGGAATACCGCATCCAGATGAGCCTGTCCTATCAGGGCATCGGTGCCTCCCTCCAGCTCGATGACGACATCGTCAAGGTTCTCAACGTCATACCAGGCGGGCCGGCCGCCATCGACGGGCGCCTGAAAGCGAACGATCGCATCGTCGCAGTCGGCCAGGGGGCAGCCGGCGACATGGTCGACGTGGTGGGGTGGGAACTCGACGATGTCGTGCAACTGATCCGTGGTCCGCAAGGTTCGGTCGTGCGCCTGCAGGTCCTGCCGGGTGATGCGCCACAGGGCGCCCCCGACCAGGTCCTCAACCTCACCCGCGACCGGGTCAAGCTCGAGGAGCAGGCTGCGAAAAGCGAGGTGCGCGAGGTACAGCGCGACGGGCGCACCGTCAAGCTGGGCATCATCACCGTGCCGAGCTTCTACCAGGACTTCGATGCGCGCAGCCGTGGCGACGAGGAGTACGTCAGCACGACCCGGGATGTGCAGCGACTGATCGCCGGGCTCGAGAAGACCGGCATCGACGGCCTCGTCATGGATCTGCGCGGCAACGGTGGCGGACACCTCTCGGAAGCCACTGCACTCACCGGCCTGTTCATCGATTCCGGCCCGATCGTGCAGCTGCGCGACACCAACGGCCGTGTCGAGGTACTGCCCGACCCGGTACCGGCCACGGTTTACGACGGTCCGCTGGTCGTGCTGGTGGATCGTTTCAGCGCTTCGGCCTCGGAGATCTTCACCGCCGCGATCCAGGATTATCGCCGCGGCATCGTCATCGGACAGCAGACCTTCGGCAAGGGCACGGTGCAGAATCTCTACCCGCTCGACCAGTATGCCCGGCGTGCCGTGGAACCCGGTCTCGGCCAGCTGACACTGACGATCGGGAAGTACTACCGTGTCACCGGGGGCAGCACGCAGAACAAGGGCGTCGTGCCCGATATCGCCCTGCCCTCCCGGGTCGATCCCGACGAGATTGGCGAGAACAGTCGCGAAGGTGCCCTGCCCTGGGACCAGATCGACGCCACGCGCTTCCGGGCCAGCAACCCGCTCAATTCCGCGATCGCCTATCTGACGCAGCACGAAGTCGAGCGCATGCAGGATGACCCCGACGTGCGCTATCTCGTGTCCGACATCCAGGCCAGTGCAGAGCTGCGCACCCAGACGACGGTGACGCTGAACATGAAGGAGCGCCTCGCCGAACGCGAACGGCTGCGACAGGAGCAGCTGGCCCGGGAGAACTCGCGCCGCTCGGCCCTGAGCCTGCCGGTCGTGGCATCACTGGATACGATCAAGCCCGAGGACGTACCCGACGTCCTCCTCAAGCAGGCAACGCAGGTGCTCACCGACTATGTTTCCCTGGGGCGCCCCGACAAGGGGCTCGCGCGCAATGTTCGCGGGGTACCCTGACAGAGGCGCCGTGCCGCTCAGTTGAGCAACGCGGCGTGCAGATCCCAGTACTCGTCCACGAGCACGTCGACAGGAATCTCCCGGGAATCGGCCGGACGCGTTTCGCCTGTCTCGCGCATCTGCACGGGTATCGACCCCAATGACCCGGCCGCCGGAACCGTGTCCCCGTCACGGCGATACTGCGCCTGGCGGTACAGCCACGCGGCGCGACAACGCATCTGTGAGTTGACGGTCTCGCTGCTTTCCAGCCGCTTCACGATCGCCTCGATATTCCGGCCGAGGGCGCGACAGGCAGCGACGTCCCCGTACGCCACCTCGGCCAGCGGCCGTACGGAGGCCTCACGCGCCAGCCCGGCCACGTTGTTCTCGGCCAGCTCCACGAGCAGCTGCTGGGCCAGCGCAATGACCGCAATGTTGATGTTGCGCCGGCCTTCCAGACTCAGCCCCGCAAAGGCCGGAGGTTCATCCAGTTCCCTCTGGCGACGCTCGGCAGCCAGACGACCCATCTGGGCCTCGACACCATCGAGCGCCGCACGAATGGCCTCCAGCTGGTCCATGGTCCGGCGGCGGCGCAGGTAATTCCAGAAACCGCGCAGGCGCTGCAGGTCGCTGCGTGCGGCCACCAGGTCCGCCTCGATCGTCCTGGCGCGCCCGGCATGCGCGGCGATTTTTTCCTCGACCTGGGCCACTTCAGCGTCGCGTTGCCGCTCGAACAGCAGGCGGGCATGCTGCTCCTCGCGATCCTGCTGGCGGTCCGTGAGTTCCCGGGCGAGGCGTTGCAGCCGGCGACGCGCGAGCGCCCAGACGCCACGCAACTGGTAGTAGACGGCGGCATTCGCGGCCTGGAGCGGGTCAGCCAGCAGGTTCTCGAGCTGCTCGAGGCGCTGCTGGGTGCGCATGTTGACGCCTTCCTGCTGACGCACCTGGTCGATGAGTTTCTCGCGCTCGCGACGCAGGCGGGCCAGTTCCTTCTTGAGTTCGGCGCGATTCCAGAACAGCCTGAGGAGCTGCTCGTCGTCAGGCTCACGCCGGCCATGGGACCAGGGCGGAGCGAGAACCGCCAGCGGAGTAAGACGCATGACCGGGCGATGCCACGTGCGGGACTTCGGGCCGTTGAGCGTAAGGCTGGCGGCCGGTGGCCGGCCTTGAAGCAATCGACAGTTCGACGCCGGCTACCGTGCAGCGGTCACAGCGTAGGTATGGCCATTCTCCAGCAGGTAGTCGAGCCACTTGCTCAGGACCATGTTGCAGGCCCAGCGCCGATCGAGTTCCCGGTCGTAAAGGCCGGCGAGCGCCGCCAGGGTGGCATGGCGCCGGGTCTCGGCCCACGCCGCCACCTCCGCCACGCGCGCATCCAGGTACAGGCGCACGACGAGGTCCGGTTCGGCGATGGCTCCATCCGCGTCGTCGAACAGGTACGTCAACCGCAGCAGCTTCGTGTAGCGTGAACCGTCCTCGACGCTGAGGTGCAGGCTCAGGTCCTGACGGCTGTGCGAAACGAACTGTCCAGGCGCCCGATCCAGCTCGCCCAGCAACGCCGCCAGCTTGATGAAATTGCTCTCGTAGAGCGAGATCAGTCCGCCCAGCGTTCCCGGGCGCACCCAGCAGTCGGTTACCATGTCGCTGTCGGTCACCACCAGTCGAATATAGCACAGCGATTTCGCACGCCCGTGAAGGACACCGTTCACGAATGAGCACTGCGACAGGCCAGGCACCATGAACCCTCCAGCCACGCCGCTGCCGGTCAGCACCGTCAGTTGCACACCGTTTCCGGACCAGCGCATGGGTACGGCTGGCCTGCGCCGCAAGGTCGCCGTGTTCCGCCAGCCACACTACCTCGAGACCTTCGTTCAGGCCGTGCTCGACACACTGGCGTTGCCGCCGGGGGCCGTCCTGGTCATCGGTGGCGATGGGCGCTTCCACAACGATGTCGCCATCCAGACGATCATGCGGCTGGCAGCCGCCGCGGGCGCAGGTCGCCTGATCGTGGGACGGGACGGCCTGCTGTCGACACCCGCCGCCTCCAACCTGATCCGCCGGCGCCGGGCCCACGGGGGCTTTCTGCTGACTGCGAGCCACAACCCGGGGGGCAAACACGGCGACTTCGGAATCAAGTTCAACATGTCCAATGGTGGTCAGGCACCCGAGCAGGTCACCGAGGCGGTCTATCGCGCCACGCTCGAGGCTCGCGCCTACCGCCTGGCGGCCCTGCCGGCCGTGGATCTCGGCCACGTCGGCATCCAGCACTTCGGGCCTCTCGCCATCGAGGTCGTCGACCCGGTCGACGAGTACCAGCATCTCATGGAGAGCCTGTTCGACTTCGACCGCATTGCCACGTGGCTACGTGAAGGCCACCGGATCGTTTTCGACGCCATGCACGGGATCACGGGACCCTATGCCCGGCGCATCCTTTGCGACGGGCTCGGTGCACCGCCCGGATCCCTGCTTCACGCCAACCCGCTCCCCGACTTCGGCGGGCTGCACCCGGACCCGAATCCCGTCGATGGACGGCACCTGGTGGAGATCTGCGCACGACCCGATGCGCCCGACCTCGTGGCCGCATCCGACGGCGATGGGGACCGCAACATGATCCTCGGGCCCCGCTTTGCCTTGTCGCCTGGCGACAGCGTGGCGATGCTGCTGGCCAACGCCAGCGCCGCACCGGGATACCGCGATGCGATGCCTGGCGTTGCCCGCTCGATGCCGACCAGCCGGGCCCTCGACGTGGTGGCGATGCGCCTCGGCATTCCGTGCTACGAGACACCGACCGGCTGGCGCTACTTCTGCAATCTGCTCGAAGCCGGTCGTATCGGCCTGTGCGGCGAAGAGAGCTTCGGTACCGGCTCGTGGCACGCGCGCGAGAAGGACGGCCTGTGGGCGGTGTTGTTCTGGCTCAACGTGCTCGCCGCCCGCAACCGGTCGCTGCCGGAGGTGGCCGAAGATCACTGGCAGCGATACGGCCGCCATCATTACCGGCGGCACGACTACGACATCGCCGACGCGACCCATGGCGCTGCCGTCATGGATGGGCTGCGCGCCGCGGCGCCGGGGCTCGCCGGACGGGATGCAGGTGGCGTGCGCATCGAAACGGCCGACGACTTCTGCTATCACGATCCGGTCGACGGCAGCGAGTCATCTCACCAGGGCGTACGCATCCTTCTCGCCGACGGCAGCCGCATGGTTTACCGGCTGTCGGGAACCGGCACGACCGGCGCCACGCTGCGGGTCTACCTGGAGCGCCATGAGATCGAGCCGTCACGCCAGCGACTCGACCCCGCGGCGGTGCTGGCCCCGTTGGGATGCGTGGCCGCGGACCTCGCACGGATCCACGCGATCACCGGCCTGGCGGCGCCGACGATGGCAATCTAGCGCGACGGGTTCCGGCTCACGGACGCGTGCGCCGCTCGATGCCGGTCCCGCTGAGAATCGTGCTCGCGATCTCCTCGATGGAAAATGCCGTGGTGTCCACGAATGGCACCTGGTAACGGCGGAATAGCGCCTCGGCGCCACGCAGCTCGAAGCGCACCTGCTCGGCACTGGAATAACGGCCAACCGGCCGGCGCTCACGGCGAATCTGCTGCAGCCGTTCTGGCGAAATGGTGAGCCCGTAGAGCTTGGAGCGAAACGGCTCGATGGCCTTCGGCAGCTGCCCGGACTCCAGGTCGTCCTCCGACAAGGGGTAGTTGGCGGCAAACACCCCGTAGGCGAGGGCCAGGTACAGGCAGGTCGGCGTCTTGCCGGTGCGCGAGACGCCCACGAGAATGACATCGGCAGTCTCGTAATCCCCGGTTCGGGCGCCATCGTCGTTGCTCAGGGCGAAGTTGGTAGCCTCGATGCGGCGATCGTAGGCTCCGGAATCCTTCATGCCATGGGCTCGGCCGATGGTGTGCGACGACTTCGTCTGCAGCTCGCGTTCGAGCGGCCCCAGGAAAGCCTCGAAGAAGTCGAGGAACAGGCCCGACACCGGGATGAAGCGTTCGCGCAACTCATCCTGGACGAGTGTGCTGAACACGATCGGTCGCGAGCCCTGCTCGGCCGCCACGGCGTTGATCCGTCGCACGGCTTCGTCTGCCTTGTCAACCGAATCGATAAATGGCAGAGTCACCTGGTCGAAGTCATGACCCTCGAACTGCGTGAGCAGGCTGCGACCCAGGGTCTCGGCGGTGACGCCGGTCTGGTCCGATACGAAAAAAACGGTGCGTCGGTTGCTCAATTGGGCCCGCCGGTTTGTTTCCGCTGGCATCGATTGTCCACGTCCAACGCCCGAGCACAAGGGAGCCTGAGTGGAACCTTACGTCGTTGCCCTGGACCGGCTGGGCATGGCAGACCTGGAATCGGTCGGCGGCAAGAATGCCTCTCTCGGCGAGATGATTGCCAACCTGTCACGCCTTGGTGTGCGCGTACCGGGCGGTTTCGCCACCACGGCGTGCGCCTACCGTGATTTCCTCGCCCAGAACGGACTCGATCAGCGTATCCGGGCAGCGCTCGACGGGCTCGATGTCGACGACGTGGCGAAGCTCACGGCAGTCGGCCAGCAGGTACGCGCCTGGATCATGGCCACACCGCTGCCCCCACGCCTCACCCGTGAAGTCAGCGAGGCCTGGTCAACCATGGCTGCCGAGGGCGGCAGCGACCTCGCCGTGGCCGTGCGCTCGTCCGCCACCGCCGAGGACCTGCCCGACGCATCCTTCGCCGGACAACAGGAGACCCTTCTCAACGTCCGCGGCATCGATGCCGTCATCCGGGGAGTCCACGAGGTCTACGCCTCGCTCTACAACGACAGGGCCATCGCCTACCGCGTGCACCAGGGATTCGACCACGCGTCCGTGGCGTTGTCGGTCGGTGTGCAGCACATGGTGCGCAGCGACGTCGGCGCGAGCGGCGTGCTGTTCACGCTCGACACCGAATCCGGCTTCCGCGATGCCGTGTTCATCACCGCCTCGTATGGCCTCGGCGAGACCGTCGTGCAGGGCGCCGTCAACCCGGACGAGTTCTACGTCTACAAGCCCGCCCTGCGCGCGGGCAAGCGCAGCATCATCCGGCGCAAGCTGGGTTCGAAGGCCATCAAGATGATCTACGCACCGGGCGGCGATGGGCGGCGCGTGGCCACCGTCGATGTCGATCCCGGACAGTCGCGACGCTTCTCCATCACGGATGCCGACGTGGAGACCCTGGCCCGCTACGCGCTGCTCGTCGAGCAGCACTACGACCGGCCGATGGACATCGAGTGGGGCAAGGATGGCCTCACCGGAGACATCTTCCTGCTCCAGGCACGTCCCGAGACGGTCCAGAGCCGCAAGGGACAGATCATCCAGCGCTACCGCCTGCGGCAGAAGTCCCGGATCGTCGCCAGGGGCCGCAGCATTGGCCATCGCATCGGCGCCGGCACCGCACGCATCGTGCAGGAGGTCGCCGACATGCACCGCATCCGGGCGGGCGACGTGCTGGTCGCCGACATGACCGACCCGGACTGGGAACCGGTCATGAAGAAGGCGGCTGCGATCATCACCAACCGCGGCGGACGCACCTGCCATGCGGCGATCATCGCCCGCGAACTCGGCATCCCGGCGGTCGTCGGCTGCGGAGACGCCACAAAGCGCATCGCAGATGGCACCCCGGTCACGGCTTCCTGCGCCGAAGGCGAAGAAGGGTTCATCTACGAGGGCTGCCTGCCCTTCGAAGAGCAGCGCATCGAACTCGACAATCTGCCACCGCCCCCGGTCAAGATCATGATGAACGTCGGCAATCCCGACCGTGCCTTCGACTTCGCGGGAATCCCCAACCACGGGGTCGGACTCGCCCGCCTCGAATTCATCGTCAATCGCATGATCGGCGTCCACCCCAGGGCCCTGATCGAGTTCGATCAGCTGCGACCCGATCTCAAGGACGTCATCCGGGAGCAGATGTCGGGTTACGACGATCCGATCGAGTTCTTCGTTGCACGGCTGACGGAGGGCATCGCTTCCATCGCCGCCGCCTTCGCGCCACGGCCGGTGATCGTGCGGCTCTCGGACTTCAAGTCCAACGAGTACGCGAACCTGATCGGCGGCCAGCCGTACGAGCCCGCGGAGGAGAATCCCATGCTGGGCTTCCGCGGTGCCTCGCGCTACGTGGCCGAGTCCTTCCGGCCCTGTTTCGAGCTGGAGTGCCGGGCACTCCGGCGGGTGCGCGAAGACATGGGACTCACCAACGTGGAAGTGATGGTGCCATTCGTGCGCACGGTGGCCGAGGCTGCCGCCGTCGTCGACCTGCTGGCCGCGAACGGGTTGCGCCGGGGCGAGAATGGCCTGCGCCTGATCATGATGTGCGAGCTGCCGACCAACGCCCTGCTGGCTGGCCGCTACCTCGAGTACTTCGACGGCATGTCGATCGGTTCCAACGACATGACCCAGCTCACGCTCGGACTCGACCGCGATTCAGGCCTGATCGCCCATCTCTTCGACGAACGCGACGAAGCCGTGAAGGCACTGCTCGGCATGGCCATCCAGGCCTGTCGCCAGGCGGGCAAGTACATCGGCATCTGCGGCCAGGGGCCGTCGGACCATCCGGATTTCGCCCAGTGGCTGGTCGGGCAAGGCATCGACAGCGTGTCCCTGAACCCCGACACGGTGGTCGAGACCTGGCTGTACCTGGCAGGGCAGAAAGCCGGCTGAAACCGCCTCAGTCGATCGGCAGCGATCCGACCGCGGGGCCGGGCGGCGAGTCGAGCCGCAGGAACGTCGCCCGGTAATGACGCAACTCGGCGATCGAGTCACGGATGTCCTGCAGGGCGAGGTGGGCTGAACCCTTCACGACACCGGCAAGCACCGGCGGCGCCCACAAGCCGGCGAGGATCTTCAGCGTACTGACATCGAGATTGCGGTAGTGGAAGAAGGCCTCGAGTGCCGGCATCTCCCGGGCGAGGAACCGCCGATCCTGACAGATGCTGTTGCCGCACATCGGTGACATCCTCGGTCCGAGGTGGCCGGCGAGGAACGTCAATGTCAGGCGCTCCGCCTCGGCGGTACTGACCCGGCTCTCCGCAACGCGCTGCGTCAGGCCTGATCGGCCGTGCTGGCGCGTGTTCCACTCGTCCATGCGCGCCATGACCTCGGCGGGCTGATGAATCGCCAGAACAGGCCCCTCCGCAACGACCTCGAGCGCGGCATCGGTGACGATCGTCGCGATCTCGATGATAGAATCCGCCGTGCTGTCGAGGCCGGTCATCTCCAGGTCGATCCACACCAGCCGCCCATCCGATGCGTTCATGAAAGTCCCTTCATCCGGCGCGCCGCGCGCACGGGAATTCTAGCAAAGCGATGTCGCAACCCACCGCGGTTCCCGCTGGCGGCTCCGTCGCGGGCCTGCAGGCGCTGGTGGTCGCAGCCCACGGGCGACGCGGCATGCTCGACCTCGATGGCAAGCGCCGGGCGTTCCAGGTGCACGGGCGGCGGCTGCGCGTGGTCTGCGGGGACCAGGTCAACGTACAACCGGCACCGGGCGGCGCAGAACCCCTGGTAGTGACTGCGGTCCTGCCGAGGTGGAACACGCTCGCCCGCCAGCCGCGACGGGACGGTGAGCCCGAGATCCTCGCGGCCAATGTCAGCCGTCTGCTGGTGGTCTGCGCCCCCAGGCCGGTTCCGGACCTCACGCTGCTCGACCGCTATCTCTGCGCCGCCGAACTGATGGGCTGCGAGCCTGTCGTGCTCTGGAACAAATGCGACATTGAACCACCGCCCGAGGCCGTTCTCGGCGAGTATGGGCGACTCGGCTACCGCATCCTCGGCGTCTCGACACGTACCGCTGCCGGGCTCGACGCCCTCACCGCCCTGCTCCATGACCACGTCGGGGTGCTGGTGGGCCAGTCCGGTGTCGGCAAGTCCTCGCTCGTCAATGCCCTGGTACCCGGTATCACCGCGCCGGTCGGCGACCTGTCGGCCCGCTCCGGAACCGGGACGCACACGACCACGGCGGTGATCATGTACCGGCTGGCGGGTAGCGGGTGGCTGGTCGATGCGCCGGGCGTAAGGGATTTCGTGCCGGCCCTGTTGCCGGGCGCAGCCGTTGCCGATGGCTTCGTCGACATCCGTTCGCGCGCGCACGATTGTCGCTTTGCCGACTGCCGTCACCTCGACGAGCCGGGCTGCTGCATCAAGGGTGCCGTCGCTGCGGGGGACCTGAGCCAGCGTCGCTACACCAGCTACCGCGAACTCCTCGCCGCAGACACCAGTCGCCATCCGGGCCGACGTTGAGTCAGTGCCCCGGCTCCCCGTCGGTGTCGACCACCACGCGCCCGGCGATGGCCCTGGCGAGCGTCGTGCCATCGACGTACTCGATCTCCCCGCCGATCGGTACACCATGGGCTATGCGCGTGGCCCGCAGGCCGTTGTCGCGTGCCATCGTGGCGACGTAGGCGGCCGTCGCCTCGCCTTCCACCGTGGCGCTCGTTGCCAGGATCACCTCGCGCACCCCGCCGCCGCGCAGTCGCGCGGCGAGCGAGTCGAGGCCCAGCTCCGCCGGGCCGACGCCGTCGAGCGGCGACAGGCGCCCGTGCAGCACGAAGTACAGCCCCCGATAGCTGCCTGATTCCTCGACGGCGCCGACGTCGGCGGGCGACTCCACGACGCATACGAGAGCATGATCGCGTCCCGGCATGGAGCACAGAGCGCACACCTCACCTTCCGCCAGCATGCGGCAGCGGCCACAGTGACCGATGTGCTGAAGGGCACCCTGCAGGGCACTGGCGAGCGCTGCAGCACCTTCGCGATCGCGCTCCAGCAGGTGAAATGCCATGCGTTGCGCCGTCTTCGGACCCACCCCCGGCAGGCGACGCAGGGTGTTCAGGAGTTGCTCCAGTCGCGGCGGAAAACGCATCGCATCGGCGGACCTGTCCCTCAGAAGGGCAGTCGCAGCCCTCCCGGCAGACCCAGGCCGCTGCTCAATCCGGCGTAGCGCTCCTGGATGGTCTGTTCGACGCGGCGCAGGGCATCGTTGAAGGCGGCCACGAGCACGTCCTCCAGCATGTCGCGCTCGCCCGCAACGAGACCGGGATCGATCGCGATGGACTTGACCCGCTGATTGCAGGTCATGGTCAGGCGGACGAGACCGCCACCAGCCTCGCCGTGAACCTCGATGTTGGCCAGGTCCGCCTGTGCCTTCTGCATCTCGGCCTGCATACGCTGGGCCTGCTTGAGGAGTTGTCCGATGTCGGGTTTCATTCGCGTGGCTTCCTGCCGCGGGGGCGGCTGCTGGCTGAACCATTGTCGGCGTCTGGCACCTCGGCTGGCTTTATCGTGTCAGCCAGCAGTTCGGCACCGAACAGGTCGGTCAGATCGCGCACGTTCGGATCCGACTCGAGCGCGGCACGCGCCCGCTGCAACGCTTCACCCTGTTGCTGCTCCTGACGCGCCGCTGGCGTGTCACCTGCGGCCTCCCGCACCTCCAGACGCAGCCGAACCGTGCTGCCGAGGCGTTGCCCGATGGCTGTCGCCAGCCGGTTTCGCAGTTGCTCCGTCAGGAGATGGGCGCTGTTTCGATCGACGGTCAGGTGCAACTCCTCGCGCCCGACAGAGAGACACTCGGCGTGCAGGGCCAGCTGACGCGCCGCGCCGTCCAGTGCCAGCGACTTGACGAACCCCTCCCAATCCTTCGCTCCGGTCAACTCCTGCGATGGGGCATCGCGCTGCACCGCTGCCGCCGCGGCGGCCGGCCCGGTCGACAGCGGCACGCGCCGGGTCGCCGGGGCCACCCGTGGCGATGCCACCGCCGCATCAGCGGGACGAAACGCCAGCATGCGCAACAGCGCCATCTCGAAGCCGGTCCGCGGATCCGGAGCGAGCGGCAGGTCGCGCCGACCGGTGACGGCGATCTGGTAGTAGAGCTGCACGGTTTCGGCGTCCATGGATCCCGCAAGCGCCGTGATCTCGTCCAGCGCCTCCACTTCCTCCAGGGCCTCGACACCGGCAATCTGCAGGACCGCAATCTGTTGCAGGGCCGACGCGATGTCATCGAGCAGCGCCTGGTAATCCGGCACCAGTTCGTCGAGCGCCTGCACGCTCTGGAGCACCGTCGTGGCGTCGGCCCCGGCGACAGCAGCCAGGATGGCCAGCACGCGGCTGCGATCCAGGCTGCCCAGCATCTCGGCAACATCGGCATCGCGCAGCGTACCGTCGCCGAAGGCCAGCGCCTGGTCGAGCAGGCTGAGGCCATCGCGCATGCTGCCTGCTGCCGCCCGGGCCAGGCGGGCGAGCGCACCGGGCTCGGGAGTCACGCCCTCGGCCTGGCAGATGCGGGCCATTCGATCGACGATCAGCGAACCCGGCAGGCGCTTGAGGTTGAACTGCAGGCACCGCGACAACACGGTCACCGGAAGCTTCTGTGGATCGGTCGTCGCGAACAGGAACTTAACGTGGGGCGGCGGCTCTTCGAGCGTCTTCAGCAACGCATTGAAGGCCGCCTTGCTCAGCATGTGCACTTCGTCGACCAGGTAAACCTTGTAGCGTCCGGCTGTCGGCGTGTATTGCACGTTGTCGAGTAGGTCACGGATGTCATCGATGCCGGTGCGTGACGCAGCGTCGACCTCGATGAGGTCGACGTAGCGGCCCTCCTCGATCGCCTTGCAGGCGGCGCATTCGCCGCAGGGAACCGCGGTAACGCCGCGTTCGCAGTTGAGGCAACGCGCCAGGATGCGTGCCACGGTCGTCTTGCCCACCCCGCGCGTGCCGGCGAACAGGAAGGCATGGTGGACACGCCCGCTGGTGAGCGCGTTCGCCAGTGCCCGCACCACGTGGGGCTGGCCCACGACATCCTCGAAGCTGCGGGGCCGCCACTTGCGTGCCAGCGCTAGATAGGTCATGGAACGATGAAACCCGTGGGTATCCCGACGGTTCCTGGAATCCTGTGAGCCCGCGCCAGCCCTACCCCGGCGCCCGGCATGACCGCTACCGCTGCTCCCTTCCGGGCCTGACGGGGTTTGCGGCTGGCCGTCGCGGGGGGACCGACGCGGACCCGCCGTGAAGGGTATGCGTCCGGCACTGCTTCGGCAAGGACTTGCAACGCCGCGCGCGCCATGCTTGCGACGCCGGAAAGCGCGATGGAATAATGCCGACACAAGGAGACACCGTGCCGTGAATCACCTGAAACATGCCCGGCGCTTTGCCGCCGTGATGACGCTCGCCGTCGGCCTCGTGCTTGCTGGCTGCGGCACCCGCACGAGCGTCAGCGGCGCCTGGGAGCGCGACGGTGCCCACCCCGTACCCTTCGGCAGCGTGCTCGTCGTCGGCGTGTCGCCGAACTCGCGTGTCCGGCGCAGCTTCGAACTCGCACTCGTCGAGGCCATCGCCACGCGGGATACGAAGGCCTTTGCTGCCGTGCAGACGGCCGAGTCCCAACCCGAACTGACGCGCGACATCGTCGCCAGCATGGTCCGATCGACCGGTGCCGAAGCCGTGCTCGTCACCCGCCTGGCGAGCCGCAAGGTCGCTGCCGCCGAAACCGCCGCCCGTACCGGCGTCAAGGCGCGCCAGCCGGCAAACCTCAACGGCGGCGTCGGCCTGGTCGAACTTTTCAGCCTCGAATACCACGAGTACGAGGAGCCCGGGGAATTCTCCGCGCAGGCGACGGCGATCATCGAGACTTCGGTCTACGATGCCCGCAACGAGGGTCAGATTCTCTACACGCTGACGACCACCGCCGACTATCGCGAGGATCGCGACGACGTGATCCTCGACGTCACCCGGGCGATTGCCGGCAAGCTGCGCCAGGAAGGCCTGATCCGCTGAAAACCGCACGGGCTTCGACCCTGCGGGACGGGTCCGGCGTCCAAAATAACCCTGCGATTTTGTCGAACCGATGGGTCCTCACCGGGCACCCTCACACTGGTGAATGAAAAGACCCCTCGAGGGGGTCTTTTCATTCACTGGCGGAGAGGGTGGGATTGATTCGCCCGCGGGTACGCAGGCTCACCCCTGCGGGGCGCCTGCAGCGTCCAAAATCGCCCAGCGATTTTGTCGAACCATTGGGTCCTCACCGGGCACCCTCACACTGGTGAATGAAAAGACCCCTCGAAGGGGTCTTTTCATTCACTGGCGGAGAGGGTGGGATTCGAACCCACGTTACGGGGTTACCGTAAACACGCTTTCCAAGCGTGCGCCTTCAGCCGCTCGGCCACCTCTCCGCGATCGTGAGGGACTTGATCGGGTGCCAGCGTAACCGACCGGCCTCTGGTCATCAATCGGCGGGTGGCACCGCGAGCGGCTTGTCGAAAAAGCTCGGCGGCAACTGCAGGCAGGCTGCCTGGCCCGATAACGGCTGATCTGGCAACGGCCCCTCCGGGATGTCGAGCCGCCCGCTCGGGTCGGGCTTGTCGAGCCCTGGAGGTACCGACAGTCCCGCTGCCTGCAGCGCTTTCTGGTACTCCTCGACCGACTCGCATTCGGGCACGGCTTCGTCGTCGCCCCAGAACGAGCAGGCGTTGAGCATCGACACTGCCACCAGAACCGGCAGCAATCTGCACACGGTGACGGCAGACCATGCTGTCACAGCACGCCTGCCCGTCGCAGCGCCGCCTCGACCCGCGGCAGGAAACCGGCCGACAGCGGCGTCAGCGGCAGGCGGATGCCACCCGGAATCCGGCCCATGCGCTCCAGCGCCCACTTGACCGGTATCGGGTTGGCCTCCACGAACAGGTCACGATGCAGGTCGGCCAGCGCCGAGTCGATCTGTGCCGCGCCAGCGGCGTCGCCAGCCAACGCGGCGCGACACATCCGCGCCATGGCCGACGGGGCCACGTTGCCGGTGACGGACACGACCCCGTGCCCGCCGAGATTCATGAACTCGCGGGCCGTCGCATCGTCACCGCTGTAGAGGCGGAACGAGGTGCCGCAGAGATCACGCAGCGCACGAACCCGCGTGAGATCGCCCGTCGCCTCCTTGATGCCGAAGATGTGCGGATGGCGGGCCAGGCGAGCCACCGTCTCGGGCAGCAGGTCGGCGACCGTTCGGCCCGGGACGTTGTACAGCATGACCGGCTGTTCCACCGCGTCGGCGACCGCCCAGAAGTGCCGGTACATGCCTTCCTGGGTGGGCTTGTTGTAGTAAGGCACGACCACCAGATACCCGGCGATCGGCAGTCGACTCACGGCACGCGACAGCTCGGTGGTCTGGGCTGTCGAGTTCGATCCGGTTCCCGCGAGCACGGGGATGCGCCCACCGGCGCGGACCGCCGCCACGCGAATGACCTCGATGTGTTCGTCGCGGCTGAGGGTCGCCGACTCACCGGTCGTTCCGGCGATGACCAGCGCATCGGTACCCTGCTCGACATGCCAGTCCACCAGGCGTTCCAGACAGGCGAAGTCGACTGCTCCGTCGGGAGACATGGGCGTGACCAGGGCGACGAGGCTGCCGCTGAACATGGGGATGGACCGGTGGTGCCGTAGCGGGGAACGCGGATGGTACTTTCCAGCGGCGCCCTGCTGCAAGGCCGGCTTGATGCCGGGGGTTTTCCCGGTACACTGCCGAGTTTTCCTCTCCGTGGTAGCGTCGATGGACAAGCTGTTGGCGATCACCGCAATCGGGCCGGATCGCGCCGGCCTGATCCGCGACATCAGTCAGGCCGTCACCGGTTCGGGTGGCAGCATCCGCGAGAGCCGCATGATCGCGCTCGGCTCGGAATTTGCGGTCCTGATGCTGGTGGCCGGCAACTGGCATACGGTCAACAAGATCCGCGAGCGGCTCGCACAGCTCGAGCGCGAGGCCCGCCTCACGGTTACCGTACGCGACACCGAGCCGCGCGTGGTCGAGCCTTCCGCACCCTACAGCATCGACGTCGTGGCGCTCGATCAGGAAGGCATCGTCCTGCGGTTGTCCAGCTTCTTCGCCAATCGCAGCCTGGAAATCGCCGAACTCAACACCCGGCGCTATAACGCACCACACACCGGCGCGGCGATGTTCTCCGTGCAGCTCACGGTCAATCTGCCGGCGCAGATCCATGTCGCCACCCTGCGCGAGGAATTCCTCGACTTCTGCGATGAACACAACCTCGATGCCATCATGGAGCCGGCGCAGCGCTGATCCGCCGGGCCACGTGCCGCAATCCCGGCGTTCCGTCCAACAGGAACAGCAGAACATGAGCAGCATTGCCATTGGCAAGCCGGTGCCGGACTTCAGCCTCCCCGCCACCGGCGGAGGCGAGATCAGCCTGAAGTCACTCCGGGGCGGCATCGTGGTGCTGTACTTCTATCCCAGGGATCACACCTCCGGCTGCACAACCGAGGGCTGCAACTTCCGTGACCACAGCGCGGCGTTCCGCAAGGCTGGCGTGACGATCCTTGGTGTCTCCCGTGATTCGCTCGATTCTCACGAGAAGTTCAAGGCGAAGCACGAATTCCCCTTCGACCTCCTCGCCGACGGCGAGGAGCGGCTCTGCCGGCTGTTCGACGTCATCCGCGAGAAGAACATGTATGGCCGCAAGACGCTCGGGATCGAACGCAGCACCTTCCTGATCGACTCGCGGGGCGTGCTGCGCAGGGAGTGGCGCAAGGTCAAGGTTGCCGGCCACGTCGAGGATGTCCTCGAGGCCGCCAGGGCGCTCTAGGTCCATGTCAGCCGGGGCCGGAGTGCTGCGCCGCGTGGTGGTGATGGCCTGCATGGCCGGCCTGGTCGTGAGCCCCGTCAGGGCCGGCACCGAGGATCTGCCCGACATGGGCAGCCCGTCCGACACCGTGCTCTCCCGCGACAAGGAACTGCAGATCGGACGAGCCATCTACAAGAGCCTGCGCGACACCGGCCGCGTCATCACGGACCCGGAGGCCCAGGAGTACATCCAGGACATTGGCCAGAAACTCGCCGCTCATGCCACCGACACGGGCCAGAAGTTCCGTTTTTTCGTCGTCGACGACCCCGCGATCAACGCCTTCGCCCTGCCCGGCGGATTCATCGGCGTCCATTCCGGCCTGATCATGGCCACCGCGAGCGAGAGCGAACTCGCCGGCGTCATGGCGCACGAGATTTCGCACGTGACGCAGCGGCACATCTCGAGGGCAATCTTCGCAAACCAGCGAGCGAGCATCCTCACGATGGCCGCCATGCTGGGGGCCATCCTGCTCGGCGCGGCGACAGGGTCCAGCGATGCCATCCAGGGTGCTGTCGTCGCTGCCCAGGGCGCCGCGGCCCAGCAGCAGATCAACTTCACCCGCAGCAACGAATACGAGGCTGACCGTGTCGGCATCGGCCTGCTGGCAGCTGCCGGCTTCGACCCGGGCGCCATGTCGAGTTTTTTCGAAACACTCGGCCGCCAGACGGGCCCGCTCGCCAGCCAGTCGCCGGAAGTCCTGCGCACCCACCCCGTGACGGTGAATCGCATCGCCGAGAGCCGCGAACGCGCGGCACAGCTGCCGCGCCAGGACGTGGCGGACACCACGGGCTACAGCCTGACCCGCGCCCGCCTGCGGCTGCTGTCGAGCGCTGATCCCGCGGCGACCCTGGCCCGATTCAGGTCCGACCTCGACGACCCGGCCCGCGTCGGTGATATCGGCACGGTGTACGGCATCGCGCTGGCACAGCTGCAGCAAGGCGCATTCC
>JADZBS010000079.1 GCA_020851975.1 Gammaproteobacteria bacterium
CGCGACCGATTGCCAGCCCCCGCCGGATCAGCACCCCGTAGGAGCGACGCCAGTCGCGACCCGAACCTCCTACGGCGCCACCCTCAACGCCGGCAGATCCCGGAACAACGCCAGCACCTCCGGATTGGCCAGCGCTTCGACGTTGCCGACCGACCGGCCATGGATCACGTCGCGCACGGCGAGTTCGGCGAGCTTGCCGCTGCGCGTGCGCGGCAGGTCGGCGACCGCGATGACGTGTGCCGGCACGTGGCGCGGGGAGGCGCCGGTGCGGATGGCATCCCGGATGCGCCGCGTGAGTGCATCGGTCAGCGCGACACCCTCGCGCAGGCGCACGAAGAGGATGACCCGCACGTCGCCCTGCCAGTCCTGGCCGACGGCGAGCGACTCGAGCACCTCCCCGAGCCGCTCGACCTGGCGGTAGATCTCCGCGGTGCCGATGCGCACGCCGCCGGGGTTGAGCACGGCGTCGGAACGGCCGTGGATGCGAAAGCCGGTGGCGGTGCGTTCGGCAAAATCCCCGTGGTGCCACAGGCCCGGGAAGCGCTCGAAGTAGGCGGCGCGCAGGCGCGAGCCGTCCGGGTCGTTCCAGAAGCCGAGCGGCACGGTGGGGAAGGGCGCCGCACAGATGAGCTCGCCGCGTTCGCTGGTGATGGCGGCGCCATGCTCGTCGACCACGCGGACGTCCATGCCGAGGCCGGCGACCTGGATCTCGCCGCGATGCACGGGGAGCGTCGGGCAGCCGAGGACGAAGCAGGAAACGATGTCGGTACCGCCGGAAATCGAGGCGAGGTGCAGGTCCGCGCCGACTTCGCGGTACACGTAGTCGTACTGCTCGGGCAGGAGCGGCGACCCGGTGGAAAGCACGGTGCGCAGTGCCGCGAGGTCTACCTCGCGTCGCGGGCGACAACCGCTCTTCTCGACGGCGGCGAGGTAGCGCGCCGAGGCGCCGAACACGCCGACCCGCTCCTCGGCCGCAATCCGCCACAGCGCCAGCGGGTCCGGGTGCATCGGGGCACCGTCGAAGAGGACGAGTGTCGCGCCGGTGGCGAGGCCCGTGGCGAGCCAGTTCCACATCATCCAGCCGCAGGTAGTGAAATAGAAGAAGCGCTCGCCCGCGCGCAGGTCGACGTGCAGCAGGTGTTCCTTGCGGTGTTGCAGGAGCGTGCCGCCGGCGCCGTGCACGATGCACTTCGGCTTGCCCGTGGTGCCCGAGGAGTACAGGATCCAGAGCGGCGTGTTGAACGGCAGGGGTTCGAACACGAGCGTCTGGTCCGGGCTGCCGAACCGTTCCCAGTCGACCTCGCGCCGGTCGTCGCCGGCGGCGTGGGGCAGGCCGGGAAAGGGCACGACCACGATGCGTTCGATCTCCGGCAACGCGGCGGCGATGGCGGCGATCGTGGCGCGGGTGTCGATGGCGCGCCCCGCGTAGCGGTAGCCGTCGGTGGCGAAGAGCACGCGCGGGCCGACCTGGCCGAAGCGGTCGATCGCACCGGCGGCGCCGAAGTCCGGCGAGCAGGCGGTGAACACGGCGCCGATGCTCGCCGCGGCGAGCATGGCGATGATCGCCTCCGGAACGTTCGGCAGCAGCGCGGCGACCCGGTCGCCGCGGCCGACGCCGCAGGCGCGCAGTCCGTCGGCGATGCGCGCGACCTCGGCGCCGAGTTCACGCCAGGTCAGGACGCGGCGCGAGCCGTCCTCGCCGCGGAACACGAGCGCTTCGCCGTCGTCGTCGCGCACGAGCAGGTTGGCAGCGAAGTTCAGGCGCGCGTCGGGGAAGAAGGCGGCGCCCGGCAGTTGGCCGGGTCGCTCGATCGTGACGGTGCCCGGCTCCCAGCGGAGATCCGCATAGCGGGCAACCTCGCGCCAGAACGTGCCCGGCTCGCGCAGCGACCAGGCGTGCAGGGCGGCGTAGTCGCCGAGATCGAGGCCGGTGCGGGCACCGACCTCCGCGGCAAAACGTGTCAGGTGTGCATCGGCGATGCGCCCGGGAGCGGGGCGCCAGAGCACGTCGGCGGCTGGGGCAGGCGTCGGCATCGGGTGGTCAGCAGGTGCTGTCGGTGATGGGAGCATGGCACAAGGCCGGAGACGGCGGCAACGAAGCCGGTTGACCCGGCGCGCCGGAAAGCATAGTGTGGCGCCACAAATCGCCGTTCTGGCGTGTCTTGCTACAGCATCCCGCTCGGGATGTTTCACTCAAGTCGCTACCCTGAACGCCGCTTTGTGTGCGAGACGGCGGCGTTTCGTCGTGTCGTGCGCTTCATCAATTCATCGGAGTGTTACAAGAGTGGCTACTGGTACTGTCAAGTGGTTCAACGCCCAGAAGGGCTTCGGTTTCATCCAGCCGTCGGACGGTTCGAAGGATGTGTTCGTGCACATCAGCGCCGTGCAGGCTGCAGGGATGCAGACGCTGAACGAGGGGCAGACGCTGTCCTTCGACGTGCTGACCGAGCGCGGCAAGCCGGCTGCCGGCAACCTGCGCGCCGGCTGAGCGGCGTGCGGCGCGCTGAACGGCGCGTCGCCCGATCAGATAAAGAAGAAGGAGCCCCGGCCGGTGGCCGGGGCTTTTCTGTTTCTGGGAGGAGGTTGATGGGTCGCGACATCGCAGGGATCGGTCGCGACTGGCGTCACTCCTACGGGGGTGCTGATCGGGCGTATCAGGGACAATGGTCGCGACTGGCGTCGCTCCTACAGATCCTGATCCGGCGTGGGCTGGCCCCGTAGGAGCGACGCCA
>JADZBS010000080.1 GCA_020851975.1 Gammaproteobacteria bacterium
CCGGCCTGGCACGCGACTTCGGCGTGCCCGCCGAACTCTGTCTCGAGGAATACATGGCCTGTGGCGTCGGCGGCTGTGCCGGCTGCGCGGTGCGGGTACAGACCCCGGACGGCGCAGCCATGAAGCGGGTCTGTGTCGACGGCCCCGTGTTCGATGCCCGGGCCGTGTACCCCGAATTGTTCGCCGGGGACAGTTGATAACGGGGACAGTTTACGGAAACCCTCCTCGCGAGATCCTCGCGAAGGGGTTTGCGCAAACTGTCCCCGCTATCAGCCGAAGTGGATCTTCGCTTCGAGATTGGTGCGCGAGTCGGCGTTGGCGAGCGCCTCCTCCATGGGGATCTTGCCATCCTTGTAGAGCTTGAGCAGCGCCTCGTCGAAGGTCTGCATGCCCTGCTCGGTGGAGGTGCGAAACGCCTCCTTCACCTTGGCGATATCGCCCACCTGGATCAGTTCGGCGACGCGGGCGGTATTGAGCATGACCTCCACCGCCGCCACCCGCTCGCCCTGCGTGCCGCGCACCAGGCGCTGGGAAATGATGGCCCGCAGGTACTGTGACAGGTCCATGTAGACCTGCGCGTGCTGTTCCTCCGGGAACAGGTTGATGATGCGGTCCAGCGTTTCCGGAGCGTTGTTCGAGTGCAGCGTGGCGATGGCGAGATGCCCGGTGCCGGCGAGATCGATCGCCGCCTGCATGGTCTCGCGGTCGCGGATCTCGCCGATCAGCACCACGTCCGGCGCTTCGCGCATCGCGCTCTTCAGGGCGCGCGCGTAGGAGCGCGTGTCGGTGCCGACCTCGCGCTGGTTGACGATCGACTTCTTGTTGGTGTGCAGGAATTCGATCGGATCCTCGATGGTGATGATGTGCGAGGAGGTCTTCTCGTTGCGGTGATTGATCATCGCCGCCAGCGTGGTGGACTTGCCGCAGCCCGTTGCGCCGACCATCAGCAGCAGGCCGCGCCTGAACATGACGAGATCCTTGAGGATCGGCGGCAGCGCCAGCACCTCGAGCGTCGGGATCTCCGAGGAAATGTAGCGCATCACCATCGCGACGTTGCCGCGCTGGTGGAAGACGTTGACGCGGAAACGCCCCAGGCCCGACTTCGACACCGCGAAGTCGATCTCCAGCTCGCGGGTGAACTCCTCGAGCTGCTGTTCGCTCATGAGCTCGATGGCCGCCTGGCGGATCATCTTCGGCGTCAGCTCGAGCCTGTTCACCGGCATGATCTTGCCGTCGATCTTGATCTTGACGGGTGAGTTCGGCGTCATGAACAGGTCCGAGGCGCGCTTCTCGACCATGAGGTTGAAGAGCGGCTGGACGTTCATGGTCGCCAGTTCGGTGATCTCAGCCACGACGATTCTCCGCAATCATGTCTAGAAGCGAACCACGCCGCGCTGGCTGTCCGGGTCCTCGGCCAGCGCCAGGCTCTCGTTGTCGAGATTCTTCTTCTCGCGCTTGCTCTCCAGCTTGACGCGCAGGCGCAACTCATTCTTGGAGTCCGCATTGCGCATCGCCTCTTCGTAGGAGATGGCGCCGCGCTCGTAGAGCGCGAACAGGTCCTGGTCGAAGGTCTGCATGCCGATCCGGGTCGACTTGGCCATGATCTCCTTGATCCTGGCCACCTCGCCCTTGAAGATCAGGTCGGCGATCAGCGGCGAATGCAGCATGATCTCCATGGCGGCGATGCGCCCCTTGCCGCTCTCGCGCGGAATCAGCCGCTGCGACACCATGGCCCTGATGTTGAGCGACAGGTCCATCAGCAGCTGCTGGCGCTTGTCCTCCGGGAAGAAGTTGATGACGCGGTCGAGCGCCTGGTTGGCGCTGTTCGCATGCAGGGTCGCCAGGCACAGGTGGCCGGTCTCGGCGAACTGGATCGCGTATTCCATGGTTTCGCGGTCCCGGATCTCGCCGATCAGGATCACGTCGGGCGCCTGGCGCAGCGTGTTCTTCAGCGCCGCGCCCCAGCTGTCGGTGTCCACGCCCACCTCGCGCTGCGTGACCACGCAGCGCCGGTGCGGATGCACGAACTCGACGGGGTCCTCGATGCTGATGATGTGCCCGCGCGAGTTCTCGTTGCGATGGCCGATCATCGCGGCGAGCGTGGTGGACTTGCCCGAACCCGTGGCGCCGACGACGATCGCCAGGCCGCGCTTGGTCATGACGATGTCCTTGAGGATCGGCGGCAGGTCGAGTTCGTCGAGCGTGGGAATCCTGCTGATGATGGTGCGCAGCACCGCGCCCACCTGGCCCTGCTGGATGAAGGCACTGACACGGAAGCGGCCGATGCCCTGCGGACTGATGGCGAAGTTGCACTCCTTGGTGGCGTCGAACTCCTTCGCCTGGCGGTCGTTCATGATCGAGCGCACGATGATGGCGCTGTCGTCGGCGTCCAGCACCCCGTCGCCGGCGCGATGGATCTCGCCGTCCACCTTGATGGCGGGCGGGAAGCCGGCGGTGATGAACAGGTCCGAGCCCTTCGTGTCGACCAGCTTCTTCAGCAGGCCCTGCATCAGCTTGGTTGCCTGGTCGCGTTCCATCGCTCACTCCTTGCCCGCCACGGCACAACCCGTGCCGGCGCCTAGAACTGGTCCTTGTTGGCGGCCTTGAAGCGCGCCTCTTCCTTGCTGATCACGCCCTTGGCGAGCAGCTCCTGCAGGTTCTGGTCGAGCGTCTGCATGCCGGTGGCCTGGCCCGTCTGGATCGCCGAGTACATCTGGGCGATCTTGCCCTCGCGGATCAGGTTGCGGATGGCCGGGGTGCCGATCATGATCTCGTGCGCGGCGATGCGCCCGCCGCCGATCTTCTTCAGCAGCGACTGCGAGATCACGGCCCGCAGCGACTCCGACAGCATCGTGCGGATCATCTCCTTCTCGGTCGCCGGGAAGACGTCGACGATGCGGTCGACGGTCTTGGCCGCGGAACTCGTGTGCAGCGTGCCGAACACCAGGTGCCCGGTCTCGGATGCCGTCATCGCCAGGCGGATCGTCTCCAGGTCGCGCATTTCGCCGACGAGGATGACGTCTGGATCTTCGCGCAGCGCCGAGCGCAAGGCCTCGGAGAAGCCCAGCGTGTCCTTGTGCACCTCGCGCTGGTTGATCAGCGACTTCTTGCTCTCGTGCACGAACTCGATCGGGTCCTCGATGGTGATGATGTGATCGGGTTTGTTGGTGTTGACGTAGTCGATCATCGCCGCAAGCGTGGTCGACTTGCCCGATCCGGTCGGACCGGTAACGAGCACCAGGCCGCGCGGATACATGGCGATGTCGCGGAAGATGGCCGGCGCCTTGAGGTCCTCGAGCGTGCGGATCTGCGAGGGAATGGTGCGGAACACCGCACCGGCACCGCGCATCTGGTTGAAGGCGTTGACGCGGAATCGGGCGAGCTTCGGGATCTCGAAGGAGAAGTCGGTCTCGAGGAACTCCTCGAAATCCTTCCTCTGCTTGTCGCTCATGATGTCGTATATCATGCTGTGCACGTCTTTGTGCGACAGCGCCGGCATGTTGATGCGCTTGACGTCGCCGTCGACACGGATCATCGGCGGCACGCCGGCCGACAGGTGCAGGTCGGAAGCGTTGTTCTTGACAGAGAATGCGAGCAACTGCGCTATGTCGACAGCCATTTCCGTCCCCAGCTCAAACCCTTACGCACGCCCCTGCGCAGATTCTGACTTGCCATAAGCCCGGTGCGCCAGTGACGCAGAGTATAGGGAGCACACTGCCCCAGCCGTGACCAGCATCACGGAAAACCTCGCCGTCCTGCGCGAGCGCATGGCCCGGGCCGCAGTCACGGCCGGCCGCCCGGCCGCGGATGTGACCATCGTCGCGGTCAGCAAGACACAACCCGTCGACACGGTCCGCGCCGCCCGGGACGCCGGACTGGGCCATTTTGGCGAAAACTACGTCCAGGAAGCCGTGGCCAAGATCACGCAATTGCGGGACGCGGCGACCTGGCACTACATCGGTGGTGTCCAGGCCAACAAGACGCGGGCGATCGCCACGCACTTCGACTGGGTCCAGACCGTGGCAAGCCCGCGGATCGCCGAACGGCTGGCCGCGCAGCGGCCGCACTACGGTGCACCGCTGCAGGTCTGCCTGCAGGTGCAGCCGGAACCGGCCGCCGCGCGCTCCGGCGTGGCTGGCGCCGACCTGCCGGCGCTCGCCGCAACCGTCGCCGGGTTGCCAAGGCTGCGCCTGCGCGGCCTGATGTTCATGCCCCTGCCGGGGCTCGACCAGCAGGCGTTGCGGGCCGAGTTCCGCCGCGTGCGTCGGTTGTTCGATGCACTGCGCGCCGCCGGACACGACCTCGACACGCTATCCATGGGCATGTCGGAGGACCTCGGGATCGCGATCGAGGAAGGCAGTACCATGGTGCGCGTGGGCACGGCGCTGTTCGGCGCCCGCCCGTCCCAGGCGGGATAGGACGACCTTCGGATGGATCGGCACGCAGACACCGGGATCGGCTTCATCGGCGGCGGCCACATGGCACAGGCCATCGCCGCGGGCCTGCTGCGCGCGGGGCACAGCCCCGCCGCGCTCGCCGTCGCCGAGCCCCTGCCGGCCACGCGCGAGCGCTGGCGGGCATTGCACGCCGGCATCCGTACCGGCAGCGACAACACCGCCGTCGCCGCGCAGGCCGACGTGCTGGTTCTCGCCGTCAAGCCGCAGGTCATGCCGGCGGTGCTCGCCGCCCTGGAGCCCGTGCCGCGCCCCGCAGCGCAACTGGTGGTCTCCGTGGCCGCGGGCGTGACGCTCGCCACCCTCGCGCGAGCCCTCGGCGAGAGCCCGAACGCCGTGCGGGTGATGCCCAACCAGCCGGCGCTCGTCGGCGAGGGCATGTCCGTGCTGGTCGCCTCGGCCTGCGTGGATGCACGCGCCCGTGCCCTCGCCATGTACGTGGCCGAAGCCACCGGCAAGGCGCTGTGGATCACCGACGAGTCGCTGATGGACGCCGTCACCGCGGTATCCGGCAGCGGCCCGGCCTACTTCTACCTGCTGATGGAGCTGATGGAGCAATCCGCCGTGGCACTCGGCCTGCCCCCCGACGTCGCCCGCACCCTGGTACGCCAGACGGCGCTCGGCGCGGCACGCGCCGCCGCCGACCCGCAGGCCGACGTCGCCGCCCTGCGCTCGAGCGTCACCTCGCCCGGCGGCACCACGGCCGCCGCGCTCGCGGTACTCGAGCAGGCAGGCATCGGCGACATCCTGCGCCGGGCCCTGACCGCGGCGCGCGACCGGGGTGCCGAGCTTGGCCGCGGCGCCCGCTGACACCGGCATTTCGCGAAACGGAACCACCGCATGCAGAACGCCCTGACCTTTCTCGTCTCCGCCCTCCTCGACATCTACATCATCGCGTTCTTCCTGCGCCTGGCGCTCGGCTGGGTGCGGGCCGACTATCGCAACCCGCTGGCGCAGTTCGTCGTCAAGGTGACCAACCCGCTGGTCATCCCGGCCCGGCGCTTCATCCCGTCGCTCGGCGGCATGGACCTGGCCACGGTCGTGGTGCTGGTGGCGCTGCAACTGCTGGCGACCGGGCTGCTGGTCCAGATCGCCTGCGCCGATGCGACGGTCGGCCAGGTGGTCGTGCTCGGCCTGATGCGGCTGGTGACGCTGGTGCTGAACCTCTACTTCTGGCTGCTGATCGTCTGGGTAATCGCCAGCTGGGTGAGCCCCGGCGGCTATAACCCGGCGCTGGCGGTGCTCGGCGCCATGCTGGAGCCGCTGCTCGCGCCGCTGCGCCGGGTGATTCCGCCGGTCGCGGGCTTCGACCTGTCGCCGATCTTCGTCTTCCTCGCGATCGGCTTCGTGCAGCGATTGCTGCCGAGCGGGCAGGCGCTGTCGGGACTCTTCTGCGCGGCGTTCTGAGGGCCGGAACCGGCCGGCCGGCGGCCAGGCTGTCGACACGGCGCAGCACTGGTTTATGATGTGTTCCAGGCCCGGCACCGCGGTACGCCCATGAACCACCAGACAGCCTGCCTCGCCCTCGTCGCCTCCCTGTTCCTCGCTGCCTGCGGGCCGCAACCCGGCACACCGGCGCAAGGCCCGGCCGGCAGGGCCGGGGCACCACCGGCAGCAGAAGCGGCGGGCGTCGCCTCGAAGGACTTCGGCGCCTACGTCGTGCACTTCAACGCGATCTCCACCGACCAGCTCTCGCCGGAGGTGGCCAAGACCTACGACATCGTGCGTTCCCGCAACCGCGCCCTGCTCAACGTGTCGATCGTCAGGAAGGTCGAGGGCACGATCGGGCAGCCTGTCCCGGGTGCCGTCACGGCCGTGGTGGCCAACGACACCGGACAGCTCAAGGACGCGAACCTGCGCGAGATCCGCGAGGGTGAAGCGGTCTACTACATCGCCGATTTCGCAGTATCCGACGGCGAGACGCTGGTATTCACCATCGATGCCACGCCGATCAACGAGACCAGCCGCTTCAGCGTGCGCTTCACGCGGACGTTCTACGCCGAGTGACGCGCTCCCGGGTTCAGAACTCCCAACGGAAGCCGAGTGACGGCACCAGCCGCAGGTAGTCGACCGGCTGCACCTCGAGCACCGTTTCGCCAGGGTCGTCGTTGATTTCGTATTCGACGCAGCACTGGTTGACACGATCGGTCAGGTTCGTGATCTCGACGAACGCCGTCAGGGCATCGCCATCGGCGAGTCGCCACCGGCGCGCGAGGCGTGCGTCGAGCGCGAAGTAGCTGTCGAGCCGCGCCGCGTTGCGGGGTCCGGCGGTGGCGAGCGGCAGCGGCTCGAGCGTGGCCAGGGCGACGTCCGTCGTCGGCCAGCCGCTGCGGTAGCCGGCCGCGAGACTCCACTCCCAGCGCTCGCCCCGCCAGAGCAGGCCGGCGCCGGCAGCGTGACGCTGGTCCCAGGCACGCAGCTCCGCGACGCCACCGACGGCATCGGTCACGCGCGACCAGGCGTAGAACGCCCACCAGCTCAGCGGCTGCCGCGGATCGCTGTGCACCGATAGCTCGACCCCCTCGGCCTGCGCCGACTGCGGCTCGAGGCGGATGCGATCGGGCTTCAGTTCCGGCAGGAGCACCAGCGTGTGCAGGAGGTTCTCGAAGCGGGGCCGGGGCCGGCGATAGTCCTTGCGGTAGGCCTCGAGCCGCAGGTGCAGGAGCGTGCCGAACTCCTGTTCGAGGCCGAGTATCCAGTGATCGGCGTGCTGTGGCGGCGCGAAGGCCGTGACGCCATCGGCCACCTGCAGCTCGTTGATCGCCTGCGGCTGCCAGTAGCGGCCCCAGGCCACCCGCAACTGCGTATCCGGCCCCGGTTCGAGGAGCAGGCCGAGTCGCGGGCTGATCCGGCTCTCATGGCCCGCCGTGAGGGTCTCCCGGTCCCACCGCAACCCGGCTTCGGCCGTCAGGCGCGTGGCGAGCGGCGCGCGCAGGCCGAGCGAGACGCCGATCTCGGTCCCGTCCGGGCGAACGTCGAGATCCCGGCTGCGTGTCGTGGCGGTCGGCGCACCCGGGACGAGGAACAGCATGTCGAACGTGGCCTCGTCCCGGTAGCGATACCTGCCCGAACTGCGACGAAACTCGGCGCCGGCCTGCACGCGAGCCTCCCCGAACTCGCGCCAGGCATCGAACTGGAGGGAATCCACGCGGGCCGTGCGATCGTCGTCGAGACGCCCGTGCGAGACGCCCGGCTGGTCGACGGTGCCGTGCCGCTCGCTGTCGAGATCCGCATGCGCCGCGACGACCGTGGCGCCGGCACGGGCGGTTGCGTAATCCGCGCGCAGCCAGGCGTAGACATCGCGATAGGCTGCACGGGCGACCTCCTCCTGGTCTTCATCGGCGAACCGGATGTCGTCGTCGAAGGCGAGCAGGCTGCCGGTCACGCTCCAGGCTTCGCCGAGGCGCGTGCCAACACGGCCGTAGACCTCCGCGTAGGCCGGGCTGCCAAGATCCGGGTCGAGCAGGTCGAACCAGAGGTCGAGATTGCTGCGTCGTGCGGCGACGAGCCAGTTCGCGTCGCCTCCCGAGAGGCCTCCGGATGCCAGCGCCGCGGCGTTGAAGAAGCTGAGCGACAGTTGCCGGTACGGCTGCTCGGCCGGTGCGAGCGCTTCGATGTCGATCACCGCGCCCATGCGCCCGCCGAAGCGCGCGGGGAAGCCGCCGGTGGACACGTCCATGCGCTGCACCAGGAGCGGGTCGATGGCGCTGAAGGCGCTCTGGAAGTCCTTGAGGTGGAAGGGGTTGTACAGGCGCAGTCCATCGAAGAGGAGCAGCATGTCATCGGCTTCGCCACCGCGAATATTGCCCTTGGCCGACAGGTCGGCGCCGGTCACGCCGGGCAACCGGTTCACCACGCGCAGCGCGTCGTCACCGAGGCCCGGCAGCACCTGCAGATCAGCACCGCTGAACACCGCGAGCGAGGGCTCCGGCACCTGGCCGAGCTCGTACTGGCTGGCGCTCACGACCATCTCGTCGGGTGCCGGTGCCGTTGCCGGCTCCACCTCGACGCCGACACTGGTGGTGCGCCCGGCGCTGACCCGGGCGACGAAGGGCCCGGCGACGCGCCAGCGACCGCCGTCGACGGCAACGAGATAGCGGCCTGGTGGCAGGTCCGGAAACGCAAAGCGCCCGTCCGCTGCCGTGACGGCGCGCGACGCCAGCCCCTCGAGCCGCACGCTGACGCCGGCGAGCGGCGCTCCCACGTCGGCATGACGCACGCGTCCGACGAGGCGTCCGGCCGGGCCGCCCCCGGCGCGCACCAGCAGCAGCGTACCGCCCGGCCCCTGCGCCACCGCGAGGCCGTGCGGCGCGATGATCTCGGCCAGGATCGCGCGCGGCTCCGTGGCCAGCGGTTCGGCCTGCACGGTCATCGCCGGGCGCACCAGGTCGCTGCTGTAGAGCACGGGAAGACCGGCAGCTCTCATGCGCCCGATCGCATCGGCGAGCGCGAGTCCGGCGTATCCGGGGCCGGCGGCCTGCGCGGCAACGGCTGCTGCCACGCAGGCGAGGCCTGCGAACGCGCGGCGCAGTGGCGCAAGGCTCGACACGGCGGGCAGCCTCCTGCCGGCGCAGGCCTCAGGGTGCCCGGTCCGGCGACGTCCTGGCAGTGATCAGGATAGTCCGGTCCGGCAACAGTTCGTAGCCGAGGTCGGTCGTGGCCAGCACCACGGCCAGCGCGTCGAGCGGTGGCATGGACCCGATCGTCCCGTGCAGCGTGGTGCGCTCGGCCATCCGCTCCACGAACGGGCTGGCGTAGTTCACTTCACGACCGGTTTCGCGCGCCACCCAGGCGAGGAGGACACGCACCGGCCGCCCGTCGATGTCGGGGGCCGGTGCCAGTTCCTCGGTCCACTGCCACTGCGGGTCGTCACCCGGGATGCGCACCTGCTGCAGCGGTCCGGCACCACGGAAGGACAATTCGTCGCCGGCCCGCGCCCTCGCCTCGGCCGAACCCCGTTGCAGGACCACCAGGCCCTCGCGAACGCGCAGCCGGTAGCTCGAGCCCGCAAACAGGACCTCGAACTGCGTGCCGACGTCGCGCGCCACGCCGGCCGTCGTGACGACAGCCACCGGATCGGCGCCGGAACCGGCGTCGACGTACACGCGCCCGTGCACCAGCGTCAGGCGTTGCGGAGAACCGAGTTCGATCTCGCTGCCCGGTGCCAGGCGCAACGAGGCCCCGCCGGCGAGCTGCAACCCGGCCCTGCCGCCGGACGTCGTGCGCACGCGCGCGCCCTCGCGGAGCGTCGGCTCGCGGGAGGCGAGCGACCGCCACTGCCCGCCAGGCGCCTGCACCCACTCGACGGTGCCGAGCACCCGTTCCACGCGCGCGACCATGCCCGGCGGCGGCGGGCCGCTGCGCAGCACCAGCCCCACACCGGCGGCGAGCAGCACGCCAGCCGCCAGGGCAAGCGCCCACCGCCGGCGGCGCCGCGCCGCGAACCTGCGCTCGAGCGCAGCCGTCGCCACCGCCAGCGTGCGCGCGTAGGCGGCCGCCGGCGGCTCCGGGCGACGGCCGGCAGCACGGATGAGCGTGGCTACCAGGTCGGCTCCCCGGCTGGTGTCGTCCTGCGGTTCGTTCGCCATGACTTGCGTCCTGTCCTCAGGAGTAGGTGGTGAACCCGCGCAGTTCACCCGCCTGCGCCAGTTCGATGAACAGGGCCCGGAACTCCTGCCGGGCACGGGTCAGCAGGGACTCGGCCGCCTTCTCTCCCAGGCCCAGCCGTGCGGCGATCTCGCGCACGCTCGCCCCGTCGACGTACTTCCACTCCAGCACCTGCCCGTAGCGCTCCGGCAGGGCGTCCACCGTCGCCTGCACGAAGCGCCCCAGTTCCCCGGTCCAGGCGGCCACCTCGGGCTGGTCGACGGCGGGGGCGGCGAGTGCTTCGAGCAGGGCGCGTACGTCCGGGTGGTCCTCGATGGGCACCGTCGCGGCGCCGGCCCGGCGACTGTCGGCGAGCGTGTTGCGGCAGATCCGGCAGAGCCAGGTGAACAGCGCCGCCTCGCCCCGGTAGCTGTCGAGCCGCTCGATCGCCTTGCAGAAGCTGGCCTGCACGGCCTCCTCCGCGGCGGCGTGATCGCCGCCGGTCCGCGTGAGCGCGAAGCGGTAGAGCCTCGGGAACAGGGCATCGAACAGGCGGCGGAATTCCCCGGCATCGCCCGCGAGGATGCGGCGCACGATCGCCAGGTCCGGGTGGTCGCTGTCGCTCACGGTCCGGGATTCTCCTTGCCAGACCTTAGACGATCAGGCGCCGGAAATCCTTCGCCGGGGCGCACCGGTGCCCGGGCGCGAAGGATCCGGGCCCTGCGAGCGTCTATACCGTACATGGCAAATAGACCCGGAGGAGATTCCCATGCGCATCCCGTCCACCGCAGCCGCGCTCGCCACGTCACTGGCACTGGTTCCGGCCGGCATGGTCCTGGCCGACGAGGTTGAGGAACCCCAGTTCACGGCCCAGTTTCCGCTCGACCAGTGTTCGTTCCAGACCGTGTGGGGCAACCCGTACTTCCGCCTCGTCGTCGGCCGGCAGCTGTATTTCACCAACGAGCGCTGCGTGGCCGACGGCCGCTGCGATGCGCCGGAAGAGCTGTGGATCACCGTCCTGCCGCAGACCCGGCGCATCGTCCTGGACGAGGACGATCACAAGCGCACGGTGCGCACGCGCGTCGTCGAGGAATACGAAACGGAGGACGGTGAGGTGAAGGAGGTGTCGCGCAACTTCTACGCCGACTGTCGCCCCGGCCACGATGTCTACTACTTCGGCGAGGAAGTGTTCGACGGCGAGGGCAATCCGCTCGAGGATGCATGGCTCGCCGGCGAGGACGGCAACCGGCCCGGCATCATCATGCCGGGTGGGGCGTTCCTGCTCGGCTCACGCTACTTCCAGGAGATTGCGCCCGACGTGGCACTCGACCGTGCGGAGCATGTCGCGCTCGGCATGCTGGTGCATGTTCCGGCCGGGCTGTTCGAGAACTGCGTGGAAGTCCACGAGACGACCCCGCTCGAGCCCGGGCACGTGTCCCCGAAGGTGTACTGCCCCGGCATCGGCCTGGTCCAGGACGGCGACCTCGAACTGAAGGCGATCCGTCATGGCCAGCGCAGCCGTGCCGCGCAGAAGGACGACTGACTCTAGTCCCCGCCCCCGGCGGCGTCCTGCGCCTGCTGCACCTCGTGCCGGAGGCGCAGCACGTCGCCGCGCAGGACATAGAGCAGCTCGGAGACCTTGCCGATCAGGTAGTCCTCGTACTTGTCGAGGCGCCGGTCGGCGAGGACCACGTGCCAGAGCATGCGCACCAGCTCCTGCTTCTGGCGGTAGTCCAGCGCCTGGTGCAGCGGATGCGTGAACTCGTAGAGCGACACGGAGCGCTCGACGGCCTGACGGGCACGCTGCACCAGGCCTGTCGCCTGCTCCGGGTCGAGGTCGAGGCGCACGGCGAGCAGGACGCTGATCTCCTCCAGCTCGTCCTCCCTGACGTGGTGGTCGGCACGCGCCGCTTCCACCAGCAGCGCCGCCATGGCGAGCGGCACCTGGTCCGGGTCCACGGACGCTCCGCCCTGCTCGCCGAGCTGGCGCAGCAGCCGGCGCAACGGGCCGATCACGTCGCCCCCAGGCGGCGCACGATGGTCTGGCGCAGCTGGGTCAGGTTGCCGTGGAAGAAGTGGTCCACGCCGGGCAGGATGACGAGCTCGGGCGGCGGATCGAAGCCCGCGGCCCACTCGGCTACTTCCGAGGCGCTGACCACGCCGTCGGCATCGCCCTGGATGATGATCCATGGACAATCGGGGCGACGGCCGGCGAGGAGCTTGCGGGCCCTGGATGCGGGCGGGGCGATCGAAACCAGGTGGTCGGGCACCGCCGTGACCGCAGCGTTGCAGGTCACCATGGCACCAAAGGAAAACCCGGCCATGAGCAGGCCAGCGCCGGGATAACGCGTGCGCAACCAACCGGCGGCAGCGAGCACATCGTCGGTCTCGCCCACGCCCTCGGCGAACTGGCCGTCGCTCGCACCGACGCCGCGGAAATTGAAACGCAGCGCCGGCACGCCAAGTTCGAGCATGGCACGGGCGACCGTGTGCACGACCTTGTTCAGCATCGAGCCGTGGTGCAGCGGATGCGGGTGAGCGATGAGCGCGACGCGGTCGAAATCACGGCCCTCGGGTGTCTCGAGGAGCGCCTCGAGCACCCCGGCCGGTCCGGACAGGCTCAGGGCCTCCTTGGTAATGGCGGCATGGTGACGCATGGAGGGCGATTATAGGGAATCCCGGCCGGCGTCCGGCTTCCTCTTGTAGGAGCGGCGCCAGCCGCGACAAAATCCCACGCAACCCCGCACCCCAGGACATCGCCCATGAAACTCACGTCCACCTCCTTCTGCGATCATGAACGCATCCCGGCGCGTTGCGCCTTCGGCATTCCGGACGGCACCGGACACATGCAGCTCGGGCAGAACCGCAATCCGCAACTGTCGTGGTCGGGGATCCCGGCCGGGGCGAAGTCGCTGGTGCTCACCTGCATCGACGTCGACGTGCCCTCCTCGCTCGAGAACTTCAACAAGGATGGCCGCGTGATCGAGGCGGACCTGCCGCGCGTGGAGTTCGTCCACTGGGTCATGGTCGACATCCCGCCGGGCGACGGCAGCCTCGCCGAGGGCGCCTGCTCGGACGGCATCACGCCGCACGGCAAACGCAACCCGCCCGGCCCGCCCGGCGCCCGCCAGGGCCTGAACGACTACACCGGGTTCACGGCCTCGGATCCCGCCATGGCCGGCGACTGGTTCGGCTGGGAGGGCCCCTGCTCGCCCTGGAACGACGAGCGCGAGCACCGCTACGTGTTCACGCTGTACGCCACGGATCTGCCCCGATGCCCCGTGTCCGGCCGGTTCACCGCGGCCGGGGTCCTGAAGGCGATCGAAGGCCATGTGCTCGACCGGGCCACGCTCACGGGTACCTACTCGCTGAACCCGCGGATGCTGTGAAGGTCACCACACCCGGTCGCGTCAGCCCCCGCCATGACGATCCACGTGCAGCCATTGACCACCGGTCACATCGCCGGCTATCGCGAGTGCCTCGACGAGGTGGCGAGGGAGCGGCGCTACCTGGCGCAGGTCGAGGCACTGCCGGAGCAGGCCGTCACCGACTTCCTGCAGAAGCACCTTGCCGGCAACGCCGCGATCTTCGTCGCCATCGATGGCAACCGTGTGGTCGGCTGGGCGGACATCCTGCCGGACTGGCCCGACGCCAAGTCACATTGCGGCACCCTGGGCATGGGATTGCTGCCGGACTATCGCGGCAGAGGCCTGGGGCGACGCCTGCTGCGCGCCTGCCTCGACAAGGCCTGGGCCAACGGCCTGGTCCGCATCGAACTCGAGGTGCGGGCCGACAACGAACCGGCCATCCGCCTGTATGAGGGCGCCGGATTCCTGCGTGAGTGCGTGAAGAAGCAGGCGCTGCGATTCGACGGGGCCTTCCACGACGCGCTGCAGATGAGCCTGGTCCGGGATGGTGCCTGAGCGGTCCCGCGCCCGGCGTCCGGTACCATGGCAGTCATGACTGCCACGACCCTGCTGGTCAAGGTCAAGCCGAATGCCCGCACCTCGACGCTCAGGCAGGAGCCCGACGGCTCCTGGTTCGCATCCCTGAAGTCCCCGCCGGTCGACGGCCGGGCGAACGCGGAACTGATCGCGCTCGTCGCGGCCCATTTCCGTCGCCCGAAGTCGGCCGTGTCGATCAGGGCCGGTGCGGCCGCGCGCACCAAACGGGTCATCGTCGATGACGCCTGACAGTGCGGCTCGTCGCGCGCGATGCCGGCCGGTGACCCGCCTCAGCGCACGCTGGTGAAGGAGTCGAGCTGCACCTGCGGCGTGACGTAGCCGTCCTGCGGCGGTTCGGCCGCTGCCAGCGCGGTGGACAGGTACTTCTTGTTGGAGTCGCAGATCACGGTCACGACGACGGCCTCTGGGCCCAGGTCCTCGACGAGCTTGATCGCCCCGATGATGTTGGCGCCAGCCGAGATCCCGACGCCGAGCCCGAGCCGGTGGCACAGGGCCTGCGACATGAGGATGGCATCGCCATCCCAGACGTCGACTACCGGATCGAGCTCGCCGAGCTGCACGATCGAGGGGATGAACTCGTCGCTGATGCCCTGGATGCGATGCGAGCCGACTTTCTTGCCGGTGCGCAGGGTCGGCGAGTTGGCCGGCTCCAGCGGATGCACGCGTACGCGCCGGCCCTCACGGCGCAGGTAGCGTCCCACGCCCATCACCGTGCCGCCGGTACCGACACCGGCGACGAAGGCGTCCGCCGCCACGCCGAAGCGCGCGAGCTGGGCCTCGATCTCCGGGCCGGTCATGAGCTCGTGCGCGGCGACGTTGTCGGGATTGTCGAACTGGCGCGGCAGGAACACGTTGCCGTTCTCGGCGGCGTACTCCTGCGTGAGCGCGATGGAGCCGAGGAATCCACCCTGCGCCTTGGACACCGGCACGACCTCGGCACCGAGGCTGTGCATGATCTGCACGCGCTCGTGGCTCATCCAGTCCGGCATGTAGATGCGCACCCGGTGGCCGAGCGCGCGGCCGATGGCGGAAAACGAGATGCCCGTGTTGCCGCTGGTCGCCTCGCAGATGACGTCGCCCGGCTTCAGTTCGCCGCGCTCGCTGGCCCGGCGCAGGATGTGCAGCGCCATGCGGTCCTTGACGCTGCCGGTCATGTTCATGACTTCGAACTTGGCGTACAACCGGCGCGGCTGGCCATTGAAGCGGTAGTGGATCTCGAGCAGCGGCGTCTGCCCCACCAGGGCGGCAACGGAGTCGACGGGGCGCATGGGCGGTTCTCGGCGAGGTGAAGGTGCGCGAGTTTACCGCAGCCGCCACGGACGGGGACAGCCGCCGGGCCCCGCCTGCCTGCGGACAAATGCCGCAGGTTTCGGGGACGGACCGGCTAGTCGGAGAGCAGGCGCGCCACGATCAGGTCGGCGGCCTGCTCGGGCGACATCCGCGTCGTGTCGATGCGGATCTCCGGATCCTCGGGCGCCTCGTAGGGGCTGTCGATGCCGGTGAAGTTGCGCAGCTCGCCGGCTCGCGCCTTGCGGTACAGGCCCTTCACGTCGCGCGCCTCGGCCTGTGCGAGCGGCGTGTCGACGAAGATCTCGATGAACTCGCCCGGCGCCATCATCTGCCGGACCATCGCGCGCTCCGCCCGGAACGGACTGATGAACGCCGTGAGCACGATCAGGCCAGCGTCGGTCATGAGCCGCGCCACCTCGCCGACGCGGCGGATGTTCTCGACGCGATCGGCGTCGGTGAAGCCGAGGTCCTTGTTGAGGCCATGGCGGACGTTGTCGCCGTCGAGCAGGAAGGTGTGGCGGTTGAGGCTCACCAGCTTCTTCTCGACGAGATTGGCGATGGTCGACTTGCCCGCGCCCGACAGGCCGGTGAACCACAGCACCGCCGGCTGCTGGTGCTTGAGCTCCGCGTGCTTCTCGCGCGAGACGTCCAGCGCCTGCCAGTGCACGTTCTGGCTGCGACGGAGCGAGAAATGCAGCATGCCGGCGCCGACCGTGGCATGGCTCAGCTTGTCCACCAGGATGAAACCGCCGAGCGCGCGATCGTGCTGGTAGGGCTCGAACACCAGCGGCCTGTCGGTGCTGAGTGTCGCCACGCCGATTGCGTTCAGGTCGAGCGTCTTTGCCGCCAGGCGCTCCAGCGTGTTGACGTTGACCTTGTGCTTCGGCGCATGGACGGTCGCGGTGACGGTCTGCGTGGCGAGCTTCAGCCAGTAGGGCCTCCCCGGCAGCATCTCCTCCTCGGCCATCCAGACGATGGTCGCCTCGAACTGGTCAGCGACCTGGGGTGGCTCGTCGGCCTGGACGATCACATCGCCCCGGCTGCAGTCGATCTCGTCGGCGAAACACAGCGTCACGGACTGGCCGGCGACGGCCAGCTCCGGCTCGCCGTCGGCGGTGACGATGCGGGTCACGGTCGTTGCGCGGCCGGTGGGCAGCACGCGCACGGCGTCGCCTGGGTGCACGGTGCCAGTCGCGATCAGGCCGGAAAAACCCCGGAATTCTGAGTTTGGCCGGTTGACCCACTGCACCGGCAGGCGCAGCGGCCGCCGCTGGGCGGCGTCGACGTCGATGTCCACGGCCTCCAGGTGCCCGAGCAGGCCCGCTCCGGTGTACCAGGGCATGTTCGCCGACGGCCCGGTGATGTTGTCGCCCCGCAGGCCCGAGACCGGCAGCGCCGTGAAGGTGTCGATGCCGATGGAGCGGGCGAACGCGTCGTAGTCGGCCACGATCGCCTCGTAGCGCGCGCGGTCGTAATCGACCAGATCCATCTTGTTGACCGCGAGCACGACGTGACGGATGCCGATCAGGTGGACCAGGTAGCTGTGCCGGCGGGTCTGCGTGAGCACGCCCTTGCGCGCATCGACCAGGATGACCGCGAGGTCGGCCGTCGAGGCGCCGGTGACCATGTTGCGCGTGTACTGCTCGTGCCCGGGCGTGTCGGCGACGATGAACTTGCGTTTCTCCGTCGCGAAGAACCGGTAGGCGACGTCGATGGTGATGCCCTGCTCGCGCTCGGCCGCGAGTCCGTCGACCAGGAGGGCGAAATCGATGTCCTGGCCCTGGGTGCCGATCTGCCGGCTGTCGGCTTCGAGTGCCGCGAGCTGGTCCTCGAAGATCAGCTTCGTGTCGTAGAGCAGCCGGCCGATCAGGGTCGACTTGCCGTCGTCGACGCTGCCGCAGGTGATGAAGCGCAGCAGGCTCTTCTGCCGGTGCCGTGCCAGGTAGGCTTCGACGTCGGCTGCCGTGGTCCCGGCCGGCCGGCCCGACAGGTGCTCGCCGGCGGCCATCAGAAGTAGCCCTCCTGCTTCTTCTTCTCCATGCTCCCGGCCTGGTCCTGGTCGATGGCCCGGCCCTGGCGCTCGGAGGTCGTGGCGACGAGCATCTCCTGGATGATCTCGGGCAGCGTGCGGGCATCGCTCAGCACCGCGCCGGTCAGCGGATAGCAACCGAGCGTGCGGAAGCGGATCTGCCGCTGGACCGGCCGCTCGCCCGGCGCCAGCGGAAAACGCTCGTCGTCGACCATCAGGATGAGCCCGTCGCGTTCCACGGTCGGTCGCAGCTCGGAGAAGTACAGCGGCACGATCGGCACGTTCTCGAGGTGGATGTACTGCCACACGTCGAGCTCGGTCCAGTTCGACAGCGGGAACACGCGGATGCTCTCGCCGCGCGCCTTCTTCGCGTTGTACAGGTTCCACAGTTCGGGCCGCTGCTGCTTCGGGTCCCAGCGGTGGTTCGCCGAGCGGAACGAGAAGATGCGCTCCTTGGCGCGGCTCTTCTCCTCGTCCCGGCGGGCGCCACCGAAGGCGGCATCGAAGCCGTACCGGTCGAGCGCCTGCTTCAGGCCCTCGGTCTTCCACAGCGCCGTGTGCAACGCCGAGCCGTGCTCGAACGGGTTGATGTTGCGGGCGAGCGCCTCCGGATTGCGGTAGACGATGAGGTCCATGCCGCTCTCGCGCGCCATGCGGTCGCGCAGCTCGTACATCGCACGGAATTTCCACGTCGTGTCGACGTGCAGCAGGGGAAACGGCGGCGGCGCCGGGAAGAACGCCTTGCGGGCGAGATGCAGCATCACCGCCGAGTCCTTGCCCACGGAGTAGAGCATCACCGGCCGCTCGGCCTCCGCGACCACCTCGCGCATGATGTGGATCGCCTCGGCCTCCAGGCGCTGGAGGTGTGTCAGGCTCACGGTCCCGGCTCCCGGGCGGGCGGCGGCGGGGGACGTCATGCGGGGCTGGCTTCGGGCATGGTGGACGGGAACGGCAGAATCACGGCTGCGGGACACGCGGTCGGACCCGGATTCTACGGCGGATGCGCCGCCCCGGATATCGACCCCGTAGCATAGCCAGACACCCGCCGGTTACCGGGGGGCAATTCACGCCGATGGCGGGGGACGGTTCACTCGACTCCCTTTTGACGGGTGTCGAGTGAACCGTCCCCCGCC
>JADZBS010000081.1 GCA_020851975.1 Gammaproteobacteria bacterium
CACCCGACCGAAGCCCCGTAGGAGCGACGCCAGTCGCGACCGATCCCCGCGATTCACCCGCCCGAAGCCCCGTAGGAGCGACGCCAGTCGCGACCGATCCCCGCGATTCACCCGACCGAAGCCCCGTAGGAGCGACGCCAGTCGCGACCGAACCTCAAACCCCCCGCCACTCGAGCGGCCCTTCCTGCATCAACGCCACCTGCTCGCGCAGCGCCAGCACGTGCTCGTCCCAGTAGCGATGGGTGCCGAACCAGGGAAAGGCGATGCGAAACGCCGGGTCCTGCCAGCGCCGGGCGAGCCAGGCGGCGTAGTGCATGATGCGCAGCGTGCGCAGCGCTTCGACCAGATGCAATTCCAGGGCGTCGAATTCGCGGAACTCGCCATAGCCCGCCAGCAGCTTCTCGAGCTGCGGCGTCTGCTCCTCGGGCGGGCCGGAGAGGAACATCCACAGGTCCTGCACCGCCGGGCCGCTGAGCGCGTCGTCGAGGTCGACGATGTGGACCTGCTCGCCCAGCACCAGCACGTTGCCGGGGTGGAAGTCGCCGTGCAGCCGCAGCGTGCGTGGCGTGCCCGCGCGTTCGTAGCAGGCCGCCACGCCGTCGAGCACGTCGCGGCACACGCCGCCGTAGACCTCGCGCAGGTCGTCGGGGATGAAACCGGCGGCAAGCAGGTAGTCGCGCGCGGCCACGCCGTAGGTCGCCGGGCCGATCTGCAGGCGGTGGCTGAAGGGGCGCCGCGCGCCCTGCAGGTGGATGCGCGCCACGAGCCGGCCGAGCTGGCGCAGCAGCTCCATGTCGTCGAGTTCCGGGGCGCGGCCGCCGTGGCAGGGATAGACGGCGAAGCGGAACTGGCCGCGCCGGTGCAGCGTGACGCCGGCGTGGACCAGCGGTGGCACCACCGGAACCTCGGCGGCGGCGAGTTCATGGGCGAAGTCGTGCTCCTCGAGGATGGCGGCGTCCGACCAGCGCCCGGGGCGGTAGAACTTGGCGACGACCGGGGGCGCGGCTTCGAGGCCGACGCGGTAGACGCGGTTCTCGTAGCTGTTGAGCGCGAGCAAGCGCCCGTCGCAGCGCAGGTCGAGGCTCTCGACGGACGCGATGATGTCGTCCGGCGTGAGCTCCTGGTAGGCGAGGCTCGTGTCGGCGTCAGTGGCGGGCGGGCGCTTCATGGGGAGCGGGAGTTTACCCCGTGCGCGTCGCTGTCGTCCCTTCCCGGCCCAACGCCATCACGCAGCAGTGCCAGGTTGGTGCCATGTACACGCGGGCGTCAGGCGATTACGCTGGGGGCATACCGGGAGGCCCCGTTTCCAGGACGGCGGCTGGCCGAGTCGAGGAACGCATCGCCCTGCTGGCAGGGGTCCTGCTGCAGCATCGTGTGAGGTTTCGCGATTTGTTGATAGTCATGGGAGGCAAGACAAATGACATCCTGGCAGGTCGTACGTTTCGTTGCCGGAATCTTCGTGTTGATGTCGCTGGCCCTGGGTATCTGGGTCAATCCGAACTGGTTCTGGTTCACGGCCTTTGTCGGCGCCAACCTGCTGCAAAGCGGTCTCACCAGATGGTGCCTGATGGAAAAGATCCTGCTGAAGCTTGGGGTGCAGCCGGGCTGCTGATGCGGGAGTACCCCTGGCAGCCCGGCTGCTGTCCAGGATCCGCCCGGTGACTCATCGGCAATAACACTGGAGAAACATCATGGCCCATGTCGTTGTGGTCGGTGCGGGCATCGGGGGTTTGCCTGCTGCCTATGAACTGCGCGCGAAGCTCGGCAAGGAACATCGCATTACGGTCGTCAACGGCAGCGACCATTTCCAGTTTGTCCCGTCGAATCCCTGGCTCGCCGTCGGCTGGCGCAAGCGCGACCAGATCACCGTTCCGATCGCTCCCTGCCTGGCCAGGCGTGATATCGGGTTCATCGCCCGGGAAGTCGTGGAAATTCGTGCCGATCAGAATCAGTTGCGGCTGAGCGACGACACCGTCCTGCAATACGACTATCTGGTGTTGTGTACCGGGCCGCATCTTGCGTTTGATGAGGTTCCCGGTGCAGGTCCGAACGGCGGCTTCACGCATTCGGTATGCACGGTGGATCATGCGGAGAAGTTCTGGACCGCGTATGAAGCGTTTCTTCGCTCACCGGGCCCGATCGTGATCGGTGCGATGCCCGGCGCCAGTTGTTTCGGGCCTGCATACGAATTTGCGCTTATCGTTGCCACTGACTTGCGCAAACGCAGACTCCGCCACAAGGTGCCGATCACCTTCGTCACCAGTGAACCGTATATCGGGCATCTGGGTCTGGGTGGTGTGGGTGACTCGAAGTCGTTGCTGGAAAGCGAGATGCGCAACCGCGACATCAAATGGGTCACCAACGCCAGGACCACCCGCGTCGAGGATGGGATGTTGCATGCAACGGAACTCGACGCGCGCGGAAACGCCGTGCATGAACATGCGATTCCGTTTCAACTTGCCATGATGTTGCCCGCGTTCAAGGGTGTCGAGGCCGTAGCCAAAGTGCCCAACCTGTGCAATCCACGCGGCTTCGTGCTGATCGACGAATTTCAGCGCAGCAAGGCCTTTGGCAACATCTACGCTGCCGGCGTGTGTGTGGCCATCCCGCCTGTGGAAGCCACGCCGGTGGCCACGGGCGCTCCGAAGACCGGCTACATGATCGAGACGATGGTGTCGGCGATCGTCGAGAATGTCGCCCACGACCTGGCCGGCGAGCCTGTCACCGAAAAAGCAACATGGAACGCCATTTGTCTCGCGGACATGGGTGACACTGGCGCCGCGTTCGTCGCGCTTCCACAGATTCCGCCGCGCAACGTCAACTGGTTCAAGAAGGGCAAGTGGGTTCATCTGGCCAAGGTTGCGTTCGAGAAATACTTCCTGAACAAGATCAGGTCAGGCACCAGCGAGCCGATCTACGAAAAGTACGTACTGAAGGCCTTGGGGATATTCCGCCTGGAGTCCGGGGAGTAGGTGCGTTCTGGTCCGCCGGGCGCACCGTACGATGGCCGGCCTCATGGAGGTCTCGACGAACAATCCTGACGTGGCAGGTACCAGCCGGCGATGGCGTCGCGAGAAATTGGAAGAGGTCGCGAAGAGGTCGCGAAGCGAAGAGGTCGCGAAGAGGTCGCGACTGGCGTCGCTCCTACAGGTCGCTCCTACAGGTCGCTCCTACACGTCGCTCGTGCACGTCGCTCGTGCACGTCGCTCGTGCACGTCGCTCCTACAGGTCGCGCCTGCGGGGGTGCGGGAGGGGTAACATGCGCGGGTCGTCTGCCGGAGCCTGTGCATGAGAATCGACGTCATCCTCGAGTCCAATCTGCCGCCGGAGCGCATTGCCGAGCTCGGGGTGCTCGCCGAGCGTGCCGGTCTCGGGGGCGTGTGGGTGTCGAACATGACCGACGCCCGCGATCCGTTCCTCAACTTCGTCGACCTTGCGCGGGCCACCCATCGCATCCGCATGGGGCCGATCGCGGTCAGTCCCTTCGAGCTGCATCCGCTGAAGATGGCCACTTCGCTGCTGACGCTGAACGAAGTGGCCGGCGGCCGGGCGCAGATCGTGGTCGGCGCCGGCGGCGGCACGGCCCAGGCGATCGGCGTCAAGCCGGTGCGGGTGGTGCGCGCGGTGCGCGAGTGCGTGGAGATCCTGAAAGCCGCCGCCGCCGGCAAGCCGGTGCGTTACGCGGGCGAGGTGTTCAAGGTCGGCTGGTACGACCCGAGCTGGGTGCGCAGCCCGCCGCCGGCGATCTATGCCGGGGCCAACGGCCCGCAGATGCTGCGGGCAGCGCCGCGCCATGCCGACGGCATCATGGTGAGCGACTTCGTGCCGGAGCGCGTCGCCTGGGCGCGGCCAATCGTCGACGGCACGTTGCGCGAACTCGGACGTGAACCCGCGGCCTTCCCGATGACCAATTTCTGGGCCTGGCACGTCAAGGAAAGCCGCGAGGATGCCGCGCGCGAGGCGCGCCGCTGGCTGGCGGTGCGCGGCACGCTGTATCCGCCGTACGTCGACGAGGTGCTCGACCCGGAGGAGGCGGCGATCGTCAAAAGCAACAGCAAGGCGTTCCTCAACGCCTACAACCGGCGCTCGGACCGCATCGAGGGCGTGCCTGATGCCATCGTGCAGAAGCTCGTCGACATCTGTACGTCGGCATCGTCGCTCGCGGATCTCGACCAGGAGATAGAACGGCTGCAAGCCTTCGCGCGGGCCGGGCTCACGGGCATCGCGCTGCGCATCTACGAGGATCCGGCGACCACCATCCGCCTGCTCGGCGAGCGCGTGGTGCCGGCGCTCGCCTAGCGCTGCGGCCAGTCGGCGGCGCTGGGCAGACCGGCGCGTTCGAGACGTGCCGATTGCCCCATGATCCAGGCCTGGCGGCGGCGGACGTAGGTGGAGGGGTTGGTCACGCGCAGGCGCACGGGGTTCGGCAGCACGGCGGCGAGGAGTGCCGCCTCGTTGCGGTTGAGTCGTGCGGCACTCTTGCCGAAGTACAGCCGGCTTGCGGCTTCCACGCCGAACACCGTCGGCCCGAACTGCGCCACGTTGACGTAGAGCTCGAGGATCCGCGCCTTCGGCAGGGCCAGCTCGAGCCACAGGGTGAACCAGGCCTCGAGGCCCTTGCGCAGCCAGCTGCGGCCCGGCCACAGGAACAGGTTCTTCGCCACCTGCTGGCTGATCGTGGAGGCCCCACGCGTGCGACGACTGCGCTGGTTGTGCTCGACGGCGCGGCGGATCGACTCGAAGTCGAAACCGTGGTGGTCGAAGAACTTCTGGTCCTCGGCGGCGAGTACCGCCTGCGGCACGCGCCGGCTGATGTCGCGCCGCCCGGTCCACTGGTGGCGCAGGCGGCCGGCGCCGTCCTCGGCCGTTGCCCAGGTGATGATCATGAAGCTCGAGGTGAGCGGTGGCAGCCAGCGCAGCGGCAGCACCAGCACGGCGGTGAACGCCACCACGCCGGCAGCGAAGCACAGCACCCAGCGACCGGGCCGCAGGCGCCGCGCGCTTTTCCTGGATGCCATGCGCATGAACCGGGCCGGGTGACTCCGCAGAGGCCGCGACGTTAGCGCAGCGTCATGCGGAACGCCAGCCGCACGCGGCTCAGCCGGTGGTGGCCCGCGCCTTCGGCCCCGTGCAGCGGGCCTGTTTGTTGCGGTAGAGGGCCTGGTCGGCCATTTCGATCAGCGCATCGCCGCCGATGATGCGCCCTGACGGGCGCAGGGCGAGTCCGGCGCTGACGGAGACCGTCAGCGACCCCGTGCGGGTCTTCATCGGGAACTCGCCGACGCGCTGGCGGATGCGATCCACGATCTGCTCGGCAGACTCGCGGCTCGCCCGCTGCAGGATCAGCAGGAACTCGTCGCCGCCGTAGCGACACACCGCGTCGCCCTCGCGGACGTTGGCCACCAGCAGGGAAGCCACCTTGCGCAGCACCTGGTCGCCGACCTGGTGCCCGGCGCCGTCGTTGATCACCTTGAAGCGGTCGACGTCCAGCATGACGACGGCGATGCCATAGTCCTCGCTCTCGGCCTGTTCCAGCGCGAAGCCGAGCAACTCTTCGGCCGCACGGCGGTTCCAGACCCGTGTCAGCGCGTCGATCATGGCACTGCGCCGGGCGATGTCGAGCTTGGCGACGATCTGTGCCTGGGCGTCGCAGAGCTCCGCGGTGAGGAACTCCCGCTGGGCGATGTCGGCGAGGTCGCGCAGCGCCTGGGTCTCGACGGCTGTCAGTTGGCGCAGGACCCGGTCGTAGACCGCGAAAGTACCGACGACGATGCCGCCGCGGTCGCGGATCGGGAACCCGGCGTAGAAGCGGAATTGCGGGGCTGCCGTCACGAGCGGGTGCGGGGCGAACGCCGGATCGAGCTGCGTGTCGGCCACGATCAGCGGCGTGCCGCCGGCGATGGTGCGCGCGCAGAACGTGGCCTCCAGGTCGAGTTCGTGCACATTCCAGCCCTGCACGGACTTGAACCAGAGCTTGCCCTGGTGGTTGAGGGCGATCGCGGCCACGGGCACGGCAAGCGCTTTCTGCGCCAGGCGGGTGATGCGATCGAAGCGCGCATCGAGCGGCGTATAGAAGATCGCTGCCGCGTGGATGTCGGCGAGTCGCAGCGTTTCGGTGTGGACGAACGGGCGCTCGAGCACGGGACGGGTCCTGTCGGGACCAATGGCTCGGTGATTCTAGGCGTCCGCATTATGCCCGGGCGCGACCCGCGTCACGGTTTGCCCTCCGCAAGCCAGTCACCGAAGTGCCGGCCCCAGCCGGCCGGTGCGGCAGAATCCCGCTGGATGGTACTGTATCGTCATGCACGCCCTGGAGATCCTGCGCAACGAGCACGCCATTCTCCTCGAGGGACTCGACCTGCTAGACCACCACCTCGCCGCGGTGGCTGGAGGCCAGGGGCTCGATCGTGCATTCGCACGGTGGATGCTCGAGTTCCTGCGGGAGTTCGGTGACGACACGCATCACGCCAAGGAGGAAGGCGTGCTGTTCGTGATGCTCGCGGATCGCGGCCTGCCGGGTGGTGCCAGGGCGCTGGCCGCGGCGGAGGCCGAGCACGGCTTCCTGCGGGACCGGGGGCACGACATGGAGCAGGCACTTGCTGCCGGCGAGGTCGAACGTTTCGCGACGGCCGGGCGGCTGTTGAGCGAACGGATGCGCCGCCACGTCGACCTCGAGAATGAGACGCTGTTTGCGCAGGCGCAGCGTCTGCTCACGCCGGCCGACGATGCCGCCGCGGTGCAGGCCTTCGGCCGGGTGGTACGCGAACGGGCCGGCGTGCGCGTGCGCGAGCACCACCTCGCCGCCATCGAACGGTGGCGGCGCGTCTTCGACGCGGCGCTGCCTGCCGGCGACTGAGGGCAGGCGGGGCTCAGGCTGCCTGCTTCTCGACCTCGAGTGAGTCCGCCTCGACGGCCGCTGCCGCGGGCACGCTCGCCGGCTGCCGGGCTGCGGCCGGACGGGCATTGACCAGCGAGAGGTACAGCGCGGCGATGTAGGGCACGGACTGGACGGCGAGCACGGCCACCCAGAGCTGGGTCTCCGCATAACCGATCCCGTAGCGCGCCGCCACGGCGATTGCCCCCAGCCACAGGCCGGCGAGGATCAGCGTCTCCTCGCGCGCCGCGAGGATGGCGCGCACGACCGCCGGCTTGTCCTCGGCCTTGGGGGTGCGGAAGAACGGCGCTCCGGAGGTGCACACGCCCTTGATCATGGCCCGGGCGATGGCGTGCGTGAGCGCGGTCGCCGCGACGGCCGCCCCCAGCCGTTGCCGCCAGGTGCTTGGCACGCGCGCGGTGTACAGCCACAGCGAGTGCAGCATCTTGAAGGCGAACATGCCGATGGTGGGTACCAGGAAGGCGGCGATCGGGAACTCGAAATGGCGCGGCCAGGCGAGCAGGCCGATGGTCCAGAACAGCGCCGCGACCGTGAAGAGAAGCTGCAGGCCGTCGGCGAACCACGGCGCCCAGCCGGTCAGGAAGTGGAAGCGCTGGCCCGCACTGAGCCGTCCGGCATCGCCCGACAGGAGCTGGCGCCAGTGGCGCTTGAGGATCTGCACCGCGCCGTAGGCCCAGCGGTATCGCTGGCCCTTGTAGCCGGCGAAGGACTGCGCGGTGAGACCGCGGCCGAAAACATGGTTGACGTACACCGAGCGGTAGCCGTTTGCCATCAACCGCAGGCCGAGCTCGGCATCCTCGCAGATGCACCACTCGGCCCAGCCGCCGAGCGTCGCGAGCGCCTCGCGGCGGATCATGGTCATGGTGCCGTGCTGGATGATCGCGTCGCGTTCGTTGCGGTGAACCATGCCGATGTGGAAGAAGCCGGCGTACTCGAAGTTGCAGATCTCCTGGAAGCGGTCGCCGGCCCAGTCGCGGTGGTCCTGCGGAGCCTGCACGAAGCCGACGGCGGGGTCGGCGAAGTATGGCGCGAGCCGCGCCAGCCAGTCGCGCTCGACGATGTAGTCGGCGTCGACCACGGCGATCACCTCGGCATCGGCTGCGGTCTGGCGCAGCGCGAAGTTCAGCGCGCCGGCCTTGAAACCAGGCCAGCGCCCGAGCGTGAAGAAACGGAAACGGTTGCCGAGCGCGCGGCAGTGCGCTTCCACGGGCTGCCAGGTGGCGGCCTCGCGGGTGTTGTTGTCGACGACGACGACTTCGAAGTCCGGGTAGTCGAGCCGCGCGAGGCTGTCCAGGGTCTCGATGACGAGGTGTGGCGGCTCGTTGCAGATGGCGAGGTGGATCGACACCCTGGGACGCGCCGGATGCTCTTCCGGCGCGAGCGGCCGGAACGGCCGGCGCAGGCGCGCGAGCCAGGTCATCTCGGCCAGCTCGAAGCCGTTGATGAGCATCACCGCCACGATCAGCAGCTGCGCCGGCAGCAGCACGCTCCACATGAGCGTGGCCGGGGCGCTCATGTACTCCGTGAACGGCACGAACGCCGCCCAGGCGACGAGCGAGGCCGCGAGCTGGATCAGCCCGGCGTAGAACAGCCGGCCGGCCGTGCGCAGTTCCGTCCAGCGCATCACGAACCAGCCCATCGGCAGCAGCGCGAGCAGCGTGGCGCAGGCGGCCTGCAGGGGCCACCAGCTGTTCTCGACGACGGGGCCGGCGAAGGCGAACTTCGGCTCGCGATCGACGTCGAGCAGCCCCCAATACGCGCCCACGGTGCCTTCGATCTCGCGCTTCCAGGGCTGGTCGAAGGCTTCCATCAGGAAGTAGTCCATGCCGCGGTCGTCGGCGAGTTCGAGGAAGCGGCGCAGGAAGCGCGCCTGGTTGACCTGCGAGGCAACCGCCTGCTCGCGGCGATTGCCATGGCTCGGCCAGCCGACTTCGGCGATGAGGATGGGCTTGTCGGGGAAGGCCTTGCGCAGCTGCTCGTAGCGATCGAGGGTGAACTGCAGCGCTTCGCCCGCCGGCAGGCCTTCCCAGTAGGGCAGGATGTGCGCGGCGATGAAGTCGACCTCGTCGGCGAGCTGCGGGTAGCGGATCCACACGTGCCAGGGCTCGGCGGTGCTGACCGGCTGAGTCACCTGGCGGCGCAGCTTGCGCAGGATCTTCGCCAGTTCCGCCGGGCGGAAGTCGCCACGCAGGATGGTCTCGTTGCCGACGATCAGGCGTTCGACGTTGGCCTGCGAATGGGCCGTGCGCACCAGGTTGCGCAGCTCGAGCTGGTTACGCTCCGTGCGCGTGTCGAGCCAGGCGCCGGCGGTCACCTTGAGCCCGTACCTCTTGGCGAGCCGCGGGATCTGCTCCATGCCGTCCAGGGAGGAGTAGGTGCGCACGCGGTTGACGTGGTTGGCGACGACCTGCAGGTCCCGGTCGATCGACTCGACCGTGGGGAAGCGCTCCCGCAGCGGATCGTCTCCGGCCCGGTACGGCGAGAACGAGACGCCGCGGACGACGCCGTCCCAGGCGACTTCCTGCTGCGGCCGGTTGAGCCAGCCCCACGCGGTGAGGTTGGCCAGTACCACGGCGCCGAGAATCACGAACGTCCGACCTGGCATGGGGCTGATCGCCTTTCGCGTGCGCTGTCGCCGTGGCTTCGTGACCTGCGTACCGCCTGAGCCCGGAGATCGGGCGGGTGGTGCAGGTGCAGGCAGCTGCTGGCGTTTCTGGTCTGGTTCGGGAGATGCCAGCGCCGCGCGCAGCCGTCCCTGCCGGAGGGCCGGACGCGGCGACGTTTGACTTGATATCAAGAGGCCTCGGGGGCGGCATTCTAAGGGGCCGCCGCGTCCGGCGGAAGGGGCCGCCGGCCGTCGTTGGGCCGGCCCCTGGCCGTGCTAACCTTGACGCCTTCCCGCAGCCCATACGCCCCGAAAGAGGCCCGCGATCCATGACCGACAAGTCCCTGCGCGGCGGCGAGCCGCAGATGAACGCCGACGACCTGTACCAGGAGGAGATTTTCACCGACCGGCGCGTTGGCACGATCCAGCGCCTGTCGCCGGTCGATGCCGCCGGCCGGCCGGACCCGAAGCGTCCCGTCCTGTACGTGGGCCAGACGCAGATCCTGACGGCCGCCGGCGCGCTGCCGCTGTCGTTCGAGATCGAGGCGGCTTCCCTGCAGGAAGCCGCGCAGAAGTTCGCGGACGGCACCAAGGCCGCGTTGCAGCAAACGATGGAGCGGCTGGAGGAGATGCGCCGGGAGGCGGCCTCGTCGATCATCGTGCCCGAGGCCGGCGCAGCCGCCGGGCTCGGTGGCATGGGCGGCATGGGCGGCATGCCGGGTGGCGGCAAGATCCGCATGCCCTGAGTGGGGATGCCGGACGGCGGGGAGGAGAGACCGATGCGTCTGCGACGTTTGCTGCTGGTGGGGATCGGTGCGCTGTGGCTGACCGGCTGTGGGTACAACACGCTGCAGTCCGAAGACGAGCAGATCAAGGCGGCCTGGGGCGAGGTGCTGAACCAGTACCAGCGCCGCGCCGACCTGATCCCGAACCTGGTGCGCACCGTCGAGGGCTTCGCGCAGCAGGAGCGCGAGGTGCTGACGCGCGTGACCGAGGCGCGGGCACGCGTGGGTGCGGTGCAGGCGACGCCGGAACTCATCAACGACCCGCAGGCGTTCGAGCGCTTCCAGCAGGCGCAGGGCGAGCTGAGCGGCGCCCTGTCGCGCCTGCTCGTCGTCGTCGAGCGCTATCCGGAGCTGAAGTCGGACCAGAACTTCCGCGACCTGCAGGCCCAGCTCGAGGGGACGGAGAATCGCATCGCCGTGGCGCGTCGCCGCTATATCGAGGCGGTGCAGGCGTACAACACGACGGTGCGGCAATTCCCGTCGAACCTGACGGCGATGGTGTTCGGGTTTGGCGTCAAGCCGAGCTTCGCGGTGCAGGACGAGGCGGCGATCTCCAGACCGCCCGAGGTGCAGTTCGGGACGCCGTGAGCGGATCGCGGTCGATCGCAGAGGGCGGTGACCGGCGGGACCTGCTCCCGTCGCGCTGCCGGCAAACCCGGTCGGCGCGACGTTCGCTGCGCACATCCCTGTGCTCCGCTCACCTGGGTTCGGCTGCGCTGCGCTCCTGCTCCGCTGGCCTCACGCGCCCACCGACCGGGGTTGCCGGCAGCGCGACGGAGCGACAGCACTTGACGGTTGCTCACGCAGCGTCGCCATGGGCGATCCGCCACCTGGTGCTGGTGGGCGTTGCGCTGCTGTTCACGGCACTGTCCGCGCCGCTGGTTGCCGACGTGGCGGTGCCGGAGCTGCGGGCACGGGTCACGGATCTGACGGCGACGCTCAGCGACGCGCAGCGTGCGGCGCTGGAGGAGAAACTCGCGGCCTTCGAGCGGCGCAAGGGGGCGCAGGTGGCGGTGCTGCTCGTCGCCTCGACGCAACCGGAGCCGATCGAGGACTACGCGATCCGGGTAGCCGAGCGCTGGCGGCTGGGCCGCTCGGGCGTCGACGATGGCGCATTGCTGGTGGTGGCGACGCGTGACCGGGCGCTGCGCATCGAGGTGGGCTACGGACTGGAGGGTGCGCTGACGGACGCCACGGCGAGGCGGATCGTCGATGAATTCATCGTCCCGCGGTTTCGTGCCGGGGATTTCCACGGGGGCATCGATGCCGGTGTCGACCGGATACTGGCGGTGATCGACGGCGAACCGCTGCCGGAACCGGCGTGGGACCGGGATGCGGGTGGCGGCTTCGAGGGTCTCGCGGCGGTGTTGCCGGTGGTGTTCGTCTTCACGGCGACGCTGGGTGCGGTGCTCAAGCGGCTGATCGGCCAGTTGCCCGGCGCACTGCTGACGGGTGCCGCCACCGGATTCCTGGCCTGGGCCCTGGTGGGCGTGGCGACCGTGGCGCTGCTGGCCGCCGTGGCGGCTTTCGTGCTGACGCTGCTGTCGCGCGCAGGCCCCGGGCGATGGGCGAGCGGGCGGGGCGGTGGCGGCTTCGGCGGTGGGTTCGGTAGCGCGGGCGGGGGCGGGGGCGGCTTTAGCGGCGGTGGTGGTGGCTTCGGGGGCTGTGGTGCCTCCGGGCGCTGGTGACACCATGCGACGCCTGCTCGCTCACCTGTTGACCACGCGCTGGGGGCTGCGCCGTCGGTTTCCGCGCGCGACGCTCGCAGCGATCGAGGCGGCGATCGCGGCCGCCGAGCAGCGCCACTCGGGCGAGATCCGCTTCGCGATCGAGACCTGCCTCGACCTGCGCCGCCTGTGGGCCGGGTGCGATGCGCGACAACGGGCCGCCGAGGTGTTCGCCCGCCTGCGTGTGTGGGACACGGACGGGCGCAACGGCGTGCTGGTGTACCTGCTGCTCGCGGATCGCGACGTCGAGATCGTCGCCGACCGTGGCTTCGACGGGCGCGTGTCCGGGGCCGAGTGGCAGGCTGTCTGTGCCGCCATGGCCGGGCATTTCGGCAGCGGGCGGTTCGAACACGGGGCGCTCAGCGGTGTCGATGCCGTGGCGGCGCTGATCGCACGCCACTTCGCGCCTGTGCCAGGCGACCGCGACGAGTTGCCCAACCGCCCGGCCGTGCTCGACTGAGGCCGGTCGGTACGTCAGAACCTGACGTGGAGCGTCACCCTCGCGGACATAAGGCGGTGCCCGGCAACGACCGTTGCCGGGTTATGTCGACTGGTACGAGTCATGCTGGTTATCGTCCGTCGACAGGCAGGCGAGGCCGGCTGACATGAACGGTGTACGCGTGATCGAGGATCGGGACCCGACCCAGGCCGGGGACGACTTCCTGCGGGTGTCGTGTCAGGGCGACGAGGCGACGGGCGTGTTCACCATCATCGAGCGTGTGGTCGGCCAGGCCTGCGGGGCGCAGGCCACGTCCGGCTGGCGCCTGCGCCGCCTGTTCGGGGGCCTCCTGTCGAGCCGGGATGCAGCGCTGCGGCTCGCCACTGCCTATGCCCGGCACAAGGGCGTCCCGGTGGTATACGCCGAAACCAACTTCCGCTGAGTGCCTACCACCTGGCGCGATCGACACTCGCTGCCTGTTTCACCGCCGGCGCCGCTGCCCCGAGGTAGCGATCGATGAGCGCGTGCGCGAGGTAGATCAGGGGCGTCATCAGCAGCGCCGCGCTGAACTTGTACGCATAGTTCACCGTGCCCACGGCGAGGAACTGCGCCAGGGGCCAGTGCTGCGGACCGAGCACGAAGGCGACGTAGAGCACCACGAAGCTGTCCAGCAGCTGCGACACCAGCGTCGAGCCGGTGGCGCGCAGCCACACCTTGCCCTCGCCGGTGACACGGCGCACCCGATGGTAGATCGCGACGTCGAGCATCTGGCCGATCAGGAAGGCGATCAGCGAACCACCGATCACCCACAGGCCCTGGCCGAACAGGCTGGCGAAGGCCACCTGCGCGTCGGGCACGCCCTGCGCGGCGTAGGAGTCGACCCACCAGCCGGCCGGCGCGACGGTGATTGCCAGCCAGGCAAAGAGAAACGCATAGGCGATGAGTCCAGCGGTGAGCCAGGAGAGGAAGCGCACGCCGCGGCGACCGAAGTACTCGTTGACGACGTCGGTCATCACGAACACGAAGGGCCACAGCAGCACACCGGCCGTGAAATCGAGCGTGCCGCGCTGGCCGAAGAGTTCCCAGCCGAAGGGTGCCATGCCGAGCGTGGGTTCCAGCGCGAAGACCTTGATGCCGACGAACTCGGCGATCAGTGCATTGGTGAGAAACAGCCCCGCCAGCACGGTGAACAGGCGCCCGGTTGGAGCGTGCATCGGGTCAGTCTAGCGCAGCGCCAGGCAGGTGCCTGTGTCATCATGAGCCGCCGCTCCTGAACCGTGCGGCGCTGGACGGCAGGGGAGGCTCGGGCCAGTGGCTGTACCCGTCGACGAGGAGATCGTCTCGCACCGCGAGGTGCTGCTGCGTTACGCGCGGGTGCACCTGCGTGACGCTGCGGCCGCGGAGGATGCCGTGCAGGACACGTTCCTTGCGGCGCTGCAGGCGCGCGCGACCTTTCGTGGCGACTCGACGCTGCGAACCTGGCTGATCGGTATTCTCCGGCGCAAGCTCGTCGACCGGATGCGTCGCGCCGGCACCGAGGTGACGCAAACCGATGCCGGACTGGACTTGACGGCCGATCCGGACGAGTCGGGCCTGCTCGCCCGGCTGTTCGACCAGGCTGGTCACTGGGCGGCGGGGCCGCGCACCTGGGCGGACCCGCAGGCAGCGCTCGAGCAGGACGGATTCTGGCGTGCCTTCGAGGCCTGCGTCGGGGCATTGCCGCCTAGGGCGGCGCGCGTGTTCGTCATGCGCGAGCTCGTCGGCCTCGGGCCTGAAGAGGTCTGTCAGGAATGCGCGATTTCCGCGTCCAACTACTGGGTGATCATGCATCGCGCCCGGCTGCGCCTGCGCGAGTGCCTGGAACGTTGCTGGTTTTCTCCTGACGAGACGCGAGGTGCGACATGATGTCCTGCCGGGAAGCGACCGAGCTCCTGTCGCGATCGCTCGATCAGCCTCTGCCATGGCGACGGCGCCTGGCGCTGCGCCTGCACCTGACACTGTGTTCGCTATGCCGCGCCTGCGAGGTCCAGTGGCGCCTGTTGCGCGCGGCCTGTGCTGCCTACCCGGGGCCTGAGCGGCCGGTCGACGGGGAACCGAGCCATGCGTCGAGCGACAGGCGCCCCGGCCCATAGACGAGCGTCACCAGCAGCATCACGCCCCACAGCAGGTGTTGACCGATCGCCGCTTCGAACCCCGGCGCGAGCAGCACGTGGGCGTATGCCACCACCGCCACGATGTTGACGAGCGACAGTCCCAGCGCGGCCAGACGGGTCGCGAGCCCCAGCCAGAGCAGCGGCGGCAGCGCCAGCTCGCCGGCGGTTGCCAGCACGGCGGCGACGCCCGGTGCGATCACCGGCACGTGATACTCATCGGTGAAGAGGAACAGCGTCGAGCTCCAGTCCTGGATCTTCGTGAGACCAGAGGCGAAGAACGGCCAGCCGGCATACAGCCGCAGCCCGAGCGCCAGCAGCGGTTGCAGCGGGTCGAGCAGGGCGGCCGGCAGCGTGGTGAGGCGGGCAAGGGCCGGGCGCGCACTCACGACGACGCGCTCGCGTCGAAGCCGGTGATCACGCCGCGGGCGACCCACGAAGTCAGCCAGGCGCCCGGATCCGGCGGCACGGAACCGGAGAGCGCCCTCTCGGCCAGATCACCGAGCGAGCCGCCGGCGGCGATCGCCGACAGCGCCTCGAACGTGGCCGCATCGAGCCGCCACAGTTCGATGCCGGCTTCGTGGCGGCGCACGAGCAGGTACTCCGGCGCAGGCACAGGCCGTCCGCCCGGACGGCGTTGCGTTGCCGCTGTCACCTGGCTGGCCTGCCAGGACTCGAACACCGGATACCCGGTGGCGACCAGCCGCACCGAGGGGTGCAGCCGGACTTGCAGCGCGGCATGCCGGTCGGCGGGTACGGCGGCAAGGGCCACGGCATCGAACGGCTCGTCGGCATCGGCGGCGACCATGGCTTCCTGCACGGCCCACTCCAGGCGCGCAAGGTCGGCGAGGTACTCCTCGGGCCCGCCGCGCAGTTCCGCGGCCAGGTAATCGGGCAGCCGCCGGCCGACCTCGAAGAGATGGCCGGACGGGGAGGGGTATTCACGCTGGTAACTCGCCGCGAGCCCCCGGAAACGTTCCGCGCCGAGTTCGAGAGCGAGCACCGGGAAGGCCGCGGCCAGGGCCGCCGCAAAGTTCTCGCGGGCGTTGACGCGGTAGACGCCGAGGCGGCGTGGCAGGCGCTCGTCGGCCGGCGCGAGCATCAGGCCGTGCTCGGCCGGTTCCTCGCGCTGCAGGACGACCGCGGCGAAGGCGACCTGCAGTTCACGCAACGCGGGCATCGGGCACCCTGAGCCAGGCATCGGCCTTGCGCGCTTCGGCGACGAGGTCGGCGAGCGGCGGCAGCCGCGCATCCCACTCGAGCAACGTCGGCACCTGGCCAAAGCGTTCGATCGCCGTCGCGTACAGGGCCCACACGGCCGGCGTGACCGGGGCGTCGTGGGTATCGACGAGCAGTTCCTCGCTGCCATTCGCCACCACGCTGTGGCCGGCGAGGTGCATTTCCGCGACCTGTTCCACCGGCACCGCTGCGAGATAGTCGAGCGGGTCGAAGCCGTGGTTGCGGCTGCTCACGTAGATGTTGTTGACGTCGAGCAGGATCTGGCAGCCGGAGCGGCTGGCGAGGTCGCTCATGAACGTCCACTCGGGCATCTCGTCGGCGCCGAGGCGCAGGTAGCTCGACACGTTCTCGACGAGGATCTGCCTGCGCAGCCGGTCCTGGACCTCGACGACACGGCTCACCAGATGATCGAGCGCCTCGGTCGTGAGCGGCAGCGGCAGCAGGTCATTGAAGAACTTGCCCTGCACGGAACCCCAGGCGGCGTGCTCGGAGACCAGCGCTGGCTCGATGCGGTCCACCAGCCGCTTCAGGCGTTGCAGGTGCCCTGCATCGAGCGGGTCGGTGGAGCCGAGCGAAAGCCCCACGCCGTGCAGGCTGACACCGTAGTCGCGCCGCACGGCATCGAGCACGGCGAGCTGGCGGCCGCCGTCGGCGAAGAAATTTTCGCTGTGGACCTCGACCCAGGGCACGCCGGGCCGGGTCGCGAGGAACTCATCGTGGTGCACGGCGCGCAGGCCGATCCCGGCTCGCGCCGGGACCGGCCGTGCACCGTGGCCTGGCGACGGCAGTGCCGTCACGGTTTCAGGCGCCTTTCTTGCCGGGTTCGGTCGAGCCGCCCATGGTCTCGCACTGGCCCTTCTCGACGTGCTTCCACTCGGCCGGGTCGTTGTCGACCTTGGCCTGGCCGGCACAGCCGTGGCCGTTCGCCGCGCAGCCGTTCTGGCCCGCCTTCGCAACGCCGTAGCACTTCTCCTTGGCCGCGTCTTCGGCAGACGCGCTGGCCGCGGCCAGGGCAAGCAGGCTGCCGATGGCAGCGGTGACGAGGGTGGTCTTGGTGCTCATCGCATGAATCTCCTGTCGGTTGGTTCGGGCCCGTGGGCCGTCGCGACCCGGCCGCCGGTGAGGGTCGACGGGTGCTGACGGGGCATTGGTCGCCGGCCGCCTCCGTTCCTTACAGTCGTACCGGGCATCGGGCCGGATCCGCAGCATAAACCGGACCCGGCGCCCGGTGCACGGTTGCTGCTTTGCGTTCGGTGCGTCCGGCCCCTACCATCGCGGCATGCTCCGGTCCCGGTACCGATCCTCGCCGCGTATCCCCACCAGGCAGCACGACGGCACGATGTGGCGCGGCAGGCCACGAAGGCGCTCGTGATGTCCACCGCTGCACCGCCGACCGACCGCGGCCTGGTGTGGGCCTACCTGCTCGACCGGCGTGGTGGTGGCAGCCGCGTCGGCTGGGAGACCCTTGCCACCTGGCAACCGGCGCAGGGCCTGCTCTGGGCGCATTTCGACATCAGCGAGCCCGGCCCCGAGACCTGGCTCGAGGAGCGCAGCGGCATGGAGCCGCAGATCGCCGCGGCGCTCCTCGCCGAGGATACGCGCCCGCGCAGCGCCTCGTCGCGCAACGGGCTCCTCGTCATCCTGCGGGGCGTGAATCTCAATCCGGGTGCCGAACCCGACGACATGGTATCCGTGCGTGTCTGGCTCGAGCGCGATCGCATCATCACCACCCGCAGGCGCCAACTGCAGGCCAACGGTGCCATTCGCCAGACACTCGACGAAGGCGAGGGCCCGTCCAGTGCCGGCGAGTTTCTCTGCGCCCTGGTCGAGCATCTCGTCGACCGCATCGGCGAGGCGGTGGACGAACTCGATGCGAATATCGATGCGGTGGAGGAAACCACCGATGCCGGCGACGTCATGGCGTTGCGCTCGCAGTTGACCGACCTGCGCCGCCAGACCGCGCACATGCGCCGCTTCCTTGCCCCGCAACGCGATGCGCTCGAGCGGCTGGTACGCCAGCCCGACCCGATCCTCGCCGAGCAGGACAACCTCAGCCTTCGCGAACAGGCCGATCGTGTCCAGCGCTTCCTCGAAGACCTCGACCTGATCCGCGAACGGGGCCTCGTGTCCCAGGAAGAAATCCTGAGCCGGGTCGCCTACCAGCAGGGCCGGCGGATCTTCGTGCTGTCGGTGGTCTCGTGCATCTTCCTGCCGCTGACGTTCCTCACCGGCCTGATGGGCATGAACGTCGGCGGCATTCCCGGCGCCAACACCGTGATCGGCTTCTCCGCCGTCTCGGGCCTGTTCGTGGCGCTCGGCGCCGGCCTCGCCTACTGGTTTCGCCGCCGCAACTGGCTCTGACCGCTACCAGGCGATCTCGCGCCGGTCTTCGTAATTGAGGAACTTGCCGTTGTCGGCGGGCGTGAGGCTGTCGATCACCCTGAGCATCTTGCCGACGCTCTCGACCGGCTCGATTGCCATGCGGCGCATCATCTCGCGCATCTTCGGGTCCTGCAGGGTGTTGACCTGGCCGGGAGAGATCAGGGTCAGTGTCACGCCCTTCTTCGCCGTCTCGAAGGACAGCACGTACATGTACATGTCGAGGGCTGCCTTGCTGGCGCGGTACTCGTACATCATCGCCAGCTTCGGGCTTTCCGCGAAGGAGCCGCCCTTGCTCGAGAGCACCACGATCTGCTTCTTCTGCGAGGCCAGCACCGCGGGCATGAACGACCGGGCCATCTTCAGCGGGCCGATGGCGTTGACCTCGAAGCTCTGGCGCGCGATGTCGAAATCCACGCCGGCGAGTGGCTTCATGGCCGACGGATAGGTCGGGGTGAGGCCGGCGTTGAGGAGCAGGATGTCGATCGGCTGCCGTGCGTAACGCGCCGCCAGTGCATCGACGGCTGCGTGATCGGTGATGTCGAGCGCCTCGACGGCCACGCGCGGGTTCGCCGCGGCGATGGCCTGCAGCTCGGCCGCCTCCGCCGGGCGGCGTACCGTGGCGATCACGTTCCAGTCGCGTGCGGCGATCTGCTTCACGAACTCCAGACCGATGCCGCGGTTGGCGCCGGTAATCAGCACCGTCGGCTCGCTGGCAGCGAAATCAGCGCGGGCAGCCAGGCTCGCGAAGAGCGTCGTGGTAGCGGCCAGCGCCATGAACCATCGTCTCATGGTGCCGGTCTCATGGTGCCGGGTCGAAGTTTCGAAGTTGTTTCCTGCATCGCAGGACCTAGTCTGGGACGCCGCCGAGGCGGCCTCAAGCGGCCGCAGGAACGGCGCCACCTCGTGGTCAGATGTCGCCGGTGGCCCGCTTCAGCCGCAGCTCGCTCAGGACCCGATCGAGCAGGGCGTCGTCGTGGTTGCTTACTGCGCGTAGACGCAACGCTTCGGCATCCAGCACCACGGTATTGGTGGCGAGCCCGACCCCGTAGAGTTCGCGCCCGACCCGCAGGTTTTCCTGCGCCTGCGTCACGGCGACGCGCGTGACCTCGACCCGCGCCGTCGCTTCCCGCAGGCCGAGCCAGGCCTCCCGCACTTCGAGCGCGACGAGCGAGGCGAGATCGTCACGATCGCGGGCCGCGGCACGACTCGCACTGCGCAGCGCGCTGGCCCGCTGGCGGATGCGCCCGCCATCGAACAGCGTCCAGGTCACGCCAACTCCCAGCAGGCCGAAGTCCTCGTCATCCAGCACCTGGTTGTCGAGATGCTGGTAGCCGGCGAGCAGGCCGACCTGCGGCCAGCGGCTGGCGCTTTCGCTGCGTGCCTGCTGAGCCAGCGCCAGGGAGCGTGCCTCCTGGCCGGCGAGTTCCCGCCGGCTGGCGAGGGCGCGCGCCACCAGTTCCTCCAGCGATGCCACCGGCACCGTCCCGGGGACGAGTTCCTCAAGTTGCGGTACACGATCCATCGGCTGGCCGACGAGCCGGTTGTACGCGGCGATCGCCAGGGCCTCGCGATTGCTGGCGCGCAACCGCGCCTGCTCGGCGTCCGCCAGTGTCACCTGTGCCGCCAGCAGGTCGTTGCGGGCCACGGCCTCGCGCTCCACCATCACGGCGACGTCGCTGGCGTGCGAGCCAAGGCTGGCCACGGTGGCTTCAGCCGCGCGCACGGCCCGCCGGGCCCGCAGCACCCCGACGTAGGCTGCGGCGACCCGCAGCCGCAGGTCCTGCTCGTAACCTTGTTCGGTGAGCCCGGCGCTGCGCGCCGACTGGCGTGCCGACTCGATGCCCGCCGCAACCCGCCCGCCGGTGAACAGGGGCACCTCGACCTGCGCCCGCCCGACGACGAAGTCGTCGCCTCGGACCAGTTCGGGCGACGTGAACGTTTCGCTGCCCACGGGGAAGCTGAAGGACGGGGCATCGTCGAAGCGCTGGTAACTGGCATCCACCGTGACCCGGGGCCAGCGTTCGGCGCGGGCCGCAAGCTCACCGGCCTGGCTGGCCTCGGTGCGGCTGCGCATGGCGGCGAGTCCGGCGTCGGCCTCGCCGGCCATCCGCCAGGCGTCTTCCAGGGTTTCCGCACGCCCTGCTGTTGCCGCAGCCATCACCAGGGCGCACCACAGGAGATGTCGGTTTCTCATGGACGTACCTCCTCACCGGCACGGGCCAGTTGCCGGCTGCGGTGGGCGAAGTACACGACGGGAATCACCACCAGCGTCAGCAGCGTGGAGACCAGGATCCCGAAGATCAGCGACACCGCGAGCCCGTTGAAGATCGGATCATCGAGGATGAAGAACGCGCCGCTGATGGCGGCAAGCCCCGTCAGCGCGATCGGGCGGGCGCGTACGGCGGCGGCGCCGACCACGGCCTGGTGCAATGGCGTGCCGCGGGCGGTTTCCGCGTCGATGAAGTCCACCAGCAGGATCGAGTTGCGGACGATGATGCCCGCCAGCGCGATCATGCCGATCATGGAGGTGGCGGTGAACTGCGCGCCGAGCAGCGCGTGGCCCGGCATGACGCCGATGATGGTCAGTGGAATGGGCGCCATGATGATGAGCGGCATCAGGTAGGAACCGAACTGCGCCACGATGAGGAGATAGATCAGCGCCAGGCCCACGGAGTAGGCGAGCCCCATGTCGCGAAAGGTCTCGTAGGTGATCTGCCACTCGCCATCCCACCGGATGGCGAACCGGTTCGGGTCGTCCGGCGCGCTGATGAACAACTGCTCCGGCCGCCTGCCTGACGGCAGCCCGTCGCCTACCTGGCCGACGACATCGAACATGCCGTAGAGCGGGCTGTCGAGCCGGCCGGCCATGTCGGCGGTGACGAACGCCACCGGCAGCAGGTTCTTGTGGTAGATGGCGCCGTCCCACGGTTGCTCCGCGACACGCGTCACCTCGGAGAGCGGTACAAGCCTGCCGGACCGGGAACGCACCTCGAGCGTCAGAGCACCCGAAACATCCGCCTTGTCTGCCACCGGCAGTTCCACCCGCACCGGAATCGGACGCCGTTCGCTGCCTTCGTGGACGTAGGCGGCATCGTGGCCCTGCAACCCCAGCGTGAGTGCGCGCACCGCATCGGCCTGTGCGACACCGAGCAGGGCCGCCTTCTGCCGGTCGACGCTCACCACCATCCGCGGCGCAGCGGTTTCCACGGAATCGTCCACGTCGATGATGTCCGGTGTCGCCTCGAAGACCCTGCGCAACTCCCGCGCCAGCTCGCGCTGCGCGCCGTAGAACGGCCCGTACACCTCGGCGACGATGGGCGCCTGCACCGGCGGCCCGGGCGGCACTTCCACGACCTGCAGCGTCGCGCCGTGGCGCCGGGCGACGGCGACCAGTGCCGGGCGCAGGTCCAGCGCGATCTCGTGGCTCGACCGTTCGCGCTCGCTCTTGTCGACCAGATTGACCTGCAGGTCACCGAGCTCCGGGCTGCGGCGCAGGTAATACTGGCGCACGAGCCCGTTGAAGTTGATGGGCGCGGCGGTGCCGGCGTAAGCCTGGTAGTCACGCACCTCCGGCACTGTTTCGATGACCCGCGACAGCTCGCCCAGCACCCGTGCAGTACCCTCCACCGGCGTGCCCTCCGGCATGTCCACGATCACCTGGAATTCCGACTTGTTGTCGAAGGGCAGCATCTTCAGCACCACCCACTGCACCACCGCGAGGAATACAGCCGCCAGGATGGCGCCGAGGAGCCCTGCATAGAGCCGGTGGCGCGCACGCCGCGCCGTGCCGCCTTCGAGGAACGGCTGCATGACCCGCGTGAAGAGACGCTTCAGGCGGTCGTCGCGGTGACCGGCGGGCTGCCCGGCCGCGTGCCCGGCGCGGCCCAGCAGGCGACCCGACAGCCACGGCGTGAACGCCAGTGCCACGGCGAGCGAGATCAGCATGCCCATGCTGGCGTTGATCGGGATCGGGCTCATGTACGGGCCCATGAGTCCGCTGACGAAGGCCATGGGCAGGAGGGCGGCGATGACGGTGAAGGTGGCGAGGATGGTCGGTCCGCCGACTTCGTCGACGGCACCGGGGATCAGGTCGAGCAGGCTGCCGCCGTCGATCTGCCAGCGCCGGTGGATGTTCTCGACGATGACGATGGCATCGTCCACCAGGATGCCGATGGAGAAGATCAGCGCGAACAGCGACACCCGGTTGATGGTGAAACCCCAGGCCCAGGACGCGAACAGCGTGGCCGCCAGGGTGACGACGACCGCCGCGCCCACGATCACCGCTTCGCGCCGGCCGATCGCGACCGCCACCAGGACGATGACCGAGAGCGTCGCGAACACCAGCTTCTGGATCAGCTGGCGGGCCTTGTCATTGGCCGTCGTGCCGTAGTTGCGTGTCTCGGCCACCTCCACCCCCGCGGGAATCCAGGTTTCCCGCAGCGTTTCCACCCGCGCCAGCACGGCGTTGGCCACGTCGAAGGCGTTCTCGCCCGGCTTCTTCGAGATTGCCAGGGTCACGGCCGGGGCGTCGCGCGCCTGCGTGCCGGCCTCGGTCGCAGGTCCCGTGCCGTACCGGACGAAGGCATCGGGGACGGCAGGGCCGCGGGGTACCTCGGCCACGTCCTGCAGGTAGACGGGGCGGCCATCGCGCACGGCCACCACGAGGCCCGCCACGTCGTCGCTGCCGGTGAGAAATGTGCCGGCCTGCACCGGCGTCACGCGGTCGCCACCGACCAGCGCGCCGGCCTGGGTCGCCTGCCCGGCGGCGGCAAGTGCCGCCACGAGCTCGTCCGCCGACAGGCCGAGCCCGGAGAGCCGGCGCGGATCGAGCCGCACGCGCACCACGCTGTCCGGGGCGCCGATGGTGTGGATGTCGCGCGTCCCCGGCACGCGCTTGATCTCGGTCTCGATGGCGCGCGCCACCTGGCCGAGTTCGTGGCCGCCCCGCGCCGGATCCCGCGTCCACAGCGTCAGCGACAGGATCGGCACGTCGTCGATGCCCTTCGGCTCGATGAGCGGCGGCAGCACGCCGGAACCCGGTGGCTGCCAGTCCTGGTTCGAGTAGATCGCGTTGTACAGGCGCACGATGGCCTCGGTGCGTTCCTCACCCACCTCGAACTGGACGGTGAGGACGGCAACGCCCGGCCGCGAGACCGAGTAGATGTGCTTCACGCCGGCGATTTCGCCCAGCACCTTTTCCATGGGCGAGGACACCAGGCTTTCCACCTGCGCGGCGCTCGCGCCCGGGAAGCCGATGATGATGTTGGCGAAGGTGACGTTGATCTGCGGTTCTTCCTCCCGCGGCGTGACCAGCACCGCGAACACGCCGGCGAGCAGCGCTGTCAGGGCAAGCAGCGGGGTCAGCCGGGCGTGCAGGAACTGCCGCGCCACGCGGCCGCTGAAGCCGGGTCGCTCAGTCATCGCTGTCGGGCCCGGGAGGATGCAGGGCCGCGATGGCAGCCAGCGGGTCGAGGGCGAGGCGTTCGCCCGCCACGAGCCCCGCGAGGATCTCCACCCGGTCACCCCTGGCGGTGCCGAGGCGGACCTGTCGCATGCTGATGCGGCCTTCGGCACCCACCACGTAGACGGCAGTGACCTCGCTGCGCCGGACGATGGCGCTGCCCGGCACCAGCAGGCGCGCATCCTCACCCGTCACGAGACCCAGCTTCACGAACATGCCCGGGTAGAGGTCGGTCGTGCCGGGCGGCAGCTGGGCGCGCGTGCGGAAGGTGTTGGTTGCGGGATCCGCCTCGGGGAAGACCGAGACACTCACTGCCTCGATGCGCCGGCCATCCACGTAGACGGCGGCCTTGCCCAGCGTGCGCACCGGTCCCACCAGCGACTGCGGCACGTCGGCAGTGACCCGCAGCCGGTCGGAGGCATAGCCGCGCATCAGCGGCGTGCCGGGCGAAACGGTCTCGCCCACCTGCACGAGCCGGGCGGTGACGATGCCGGCGTAGGGTGCGCGTACCTCCGTGTAGGCCACGCCCTCCCGCGCCGTGGCGAGCGCGGCGCCCGCCGCCGTGCGCCGGGCCACGGCGGCGTCGCGCTCGGCTGTCGCGCTGTCGAACTGTGCCTTGGCGACCACCTTGCGTTCGTACATGTCGCGGATGCGAGCATGGCGGGCTTCGGCCTCGGCTTCGCGGGCGACGGCCTCCTGCAGCGCGGCCTCGGCCTGTTGCAGGCCGGCACGCTGCTCGGTGCCGCGCAGGCGCACGAGCACCGCGCCTGCCGGCACGCGATCGTTCACGTCGTGGAGGATTTCGACGACGCGTCCTGCCGTCTGCGCCGAGATCGTGGCCTCGTCGACTGCCTCGACGACACCGTCGAGGAGCCGTTCGACCGGCACCGTCACGGGTTGCACGACCTCGGTGGCGAGTTCGGCCGCCCCTGCAGGGGTGGCAGGAGCCGGATCGCCCCCGCAACCCGCCAGCCCGAGCGTCGTGGCGAGCAGGAGGGCAGCGCAGCCCGTCGTCGTCGCCTTCACGATGACACCGGCGTCTGGGCCTTGCCGCCGGATCGGCGAACCCGGGCCGAAGCCGGCCGGCAGTGGCGGGCGCCGCGCAGCGGCCTCGAGGGCGCCGAAACGGTCCCGCAATAGTGGTCGTGCAGCAACTGCACCACCTCGAGGGCGATGCCCGGCATCACCTGGTAGTAGATCGTCTGGGCTGCGCGTCGCGTGCTCACCAGGTGTTCCCGGCGCAGGACGGCCAGGTGCTGGGAGAGCGCCGATGGCGACAACGGCACCAGCGCGTTCAGCGAACCGACGGACAGCTCGCCGGTCACCAGGGCGCAGAGCACCAGCAGCCGGTGCTCGCTGGACAGCGCGCTCATCAACCGCGCCGCGCTGGTGGCGTGGCGCCGCATCCGGCGTGGATCGAGGGGCGGGCGGGATGTGGTGGATTTCGCGACAGGCATCCGGGGATCCGATGGCTTTTAATTAAGTAATAGCTAAATTAAGACTTCACCCCGGCGGAGTCAAGGGAGCACGGCCGGTGCCGCCGGTTCGGGATGTGGTCACGCCGTAAACCCCGGCTGGAGCGGCCGGCGAAGGCGTCGTTGCCGTTGCGGGCCGAATCCCCAGTGTTTACCATCGCAACTCGGGGCGCGCCGGTACATGCCTTGCTCCTTCGGCAAGGCACAGAACAGCCATGGGACCGGCTCGAAGTCCCTGTCGGGCATTGAAGCGGGGAAGTGGTGTGAAGTCGGCAACGGGTTCGCTCGCGATCTTTGTCACGCTGCTGTTCCTTGCATCCCTGCGGGCCATCGCGCAAAGCCCGACGCCGGAGCAATTGCGGTTGCTCAACCAGTTGCCGCCGGAGCAGCAGCGCATTCTGCTGGAGCAGTACAGCCAGCGTGGCACGACGGACCAGCCGCTGGCGACACCTGCGACCTCGCGCCTGAAAGACACCATGGCGGCCGAACCCGACCGCGCCGCTCCAGGCGACACCGTGGTGCTCACGCTGGTTGCCGACGAGGACGCCCGGCTGGATGCCGGGAAGATGGCAGAGGAGGACGACGAGGAGATCATCACCCGGGCGCTGGCTGCCAACCCGTACCACCTGGAGCGTGACGGGCGCCTGCGGATTCCCGGGCTGGCAGAGCCCGTGCCGCTCGCCGGGCTGACCGCCGAGGAAGCCACGGCGCTGCTGCAGAGTCACCGCGCATTCAGCCGGATCAAGGTCAGCCTGACGCTGCTCAAGCCAGAGCCACTCGGCGTGGATGCCCTCAAGCCTTTCGGCTACGACGTCTTTCGCAACGCGCCGACCACCTTCGCGCAGGCGAGTGACGTGCCCGTGCCGCCGGACTACACGATCGGCCCGGGTGACGCCCTCGAGTTGCAGTTTCTCGGCAATGTCAAAGGGCTCTACACGCTGACCGTGGGCCGGGACGGCCGCATCCGCCTGCCTGAGATCGGTCCCATGGCCGTTGCCGGCATGCGTTTCGCGGAGTTGCAGGAGGCCATCGTGGCCAGCGTTACCGAGCAGATGATCGGTACCCGCGTATCCGTGGGCATGGGTCCGCTGCGCTCCCTGCAGGTCATGATCACCGGCGATGCCGAGCGGCCCGGTGCCTATACCGTCGGCGGTCTGTCCACGGCGAGCAATGCGCTGGTGGCAGCCGGTGGCATCAAGCCCATTGGCTCGCTGCGGCGCGTGCGGGTGCTGCGCGCGGGAGAAGTGGTCGGCACGCTCGATCTCTACGATCTGCTGTTGCGCGGAGACTCCAGCGACGATCTGCGCCTGCAGTCGGGTGACGTGGTGTTCGTGCCGCCGTTGGGCGATTCGGCGGGTATTACGGGTGAAGTGCGCCGGCCCGCCCTCTACGAATTCACTGGCGGGGCCACTGTCGGTGCCCTCGTCGATCTGGGCGGCGGTCTCACGGAGAAGGCTGCTCCCGGCGAAGCCACCATCGAGCGCATCGATCCCACGCGTGGGCGCATCGTTCTCAACGTGAACCTCGGAAGCCAAGTCGGTCGGGAGACACGGCTGCGAAACGGCGACATCCTGCGCATCCCCACGGTGCGCGACACGCTCAACGACAGCGTGCTCGTTGCCGGCCATGTGTACCAGCCGGGCGCACGCCAGTATCGCAAGGGGCTGCGCCTGACGCAGGTGCTGAACAGCGTCGAGGATCTCAAACCCAACGCCGATCTGGACTACGTGCTGGTGCGCCGCGAATTGTCGCCTGACCGGCGTGTCGAGCTGCAGTCCGTCAGCCTCAGCCGGGCGCTGCGGGACCCCGGTGGTGCCGATGACCTCGCGCTGGCACCGCGTGACCGGATCTTCGTCTTCGACATGGATGGCAGCCGCGATCCGCTGCTGCGTCCATTGTTGGAGGAGTTCCGTCGCCAGAGTACGCTGGCCGCACCGGCAGGTGTGGTCACCGTCGGCGGCAGTGTACGCATGCCGGGCGAGTATCCGCTCGAGCCCGGGATGACTGTTGCCGATCTGGTGCGCGCCGGCGGCAGTCTCGCGGAGGCTGCCTTCGGTGGCGAGGCGGAGCTGGCACGCTACGATGTCGTCGGTGGCCAGTCGCGCAAGACCAAAGTTGTCACGCTCGATCTTGCTGCCGCTCTCGCCGGCGATCCCCAGGCCGACCTGCCGCTGCAACCGTTCGACGTGCTCAATATCCGGCGTGTGCCACAGTGGACCGACCAGGAGTTCGTCACGCTCGAAGGTGAAGTGCGTTTCCCTGGCCGGTACCCCATTCGTCGCGGCGAGATGTTGAGCAAGCTCATCGAGCGGGCGGGGGGGCTTACGGAGGAAGCGTTCCCGCAGGGGGCCGTATTCACGCGGCGTGCCCTCAAGGAACGGGAGGCTCAGCAGATCGCCAGTCTTGCCGAGCGGCTGGAGCGCGACCTCGCGCTCCTGGCAGTCCAGACAGCGCAGGCCGGCAAGGATGCGCCCGGGACGAGCTCGCTCTCTGCGGGGCAGTCGCTGCTGGCAGAACTTCGCAATACCCAGCCCGTAGGCCGCCTTGCGATCGACTTGCCGGAGGTCCTGCGTGAAGCGGAAGGCTCCGCCGACGACATCGTCCTGCGTGACGACGACCGCCTGCGCGTACCAAGGCGCATGCAGGAGGTGACGATCGTCGGCGAGGTGCAGACCAGCACCTCGCAGCTCTACCAGGATGACCTCTCGCGTGACGACTACATCAATCTGAGTGGCGGCTTCACGCAGAAGGCCGACAAGGACCGGACCTACGTGATCCGCGCCAATGGCCAGGTCGTGGCCGCCTCCACCAGCCGCTGGCTGCCGAGTGGACGCATCGACATCCGGCCAGGCGACACCATCGTCGTGCCGGTGGATGCCGAGCGCCTGCCGCCGTTGCCGATGTGGACCGCCGTCACCAGCATCATCTACAACCTGGCTGTCGCGGTGGCGGCGGTGAATTCGTTCTAGCATGGCTACGGAAACGGCCATCCGGGACTCTGGGACCTCTGGTTCTGCCACTGTCTATCTTCGTGAAGTTTGGAAGGCGAAATGGTGGCTCATCCTGGGGACGCTGTTGCCGATGTTGGCAGCACTCGCTTATTCGCTCACTGCCGAACCGGTTTACCGGGTCTCGGTTCTCACGAAGGTGGTCAGCGGGGAGGAGATGGACGCCGTCGGTCAGGCCTTCGGGTCACTTAATGCAATTTCCGGCCTTGTGGGGCTGCCTGCCATTCGTGGTAACTCGGACAGAACCGAGTCGATAGCATTTCTGAAGTCCCGATCGCTGGCGGAGGATTTCATCGAATCCCAGGGACTCCGCCCGCTGCTGTTTTCTTCATCGTGGGACCCGGCCAATCAGCGCTGGAAAGAACCAGGAATCGCTGGTCCTGGCCGCGGGCGGACGGTACGGGAATTCTGGAAACGGATCCTCCGCGTGGAGGAAGAGCCTGCTACAGGACTTGTCCGAGTCGAATTCCGTTGGACGGATCCCGTCGTTGCCGCTGACTGGGCCAACAAGTTCGTTCACCTTGCCAACAGCCGGCTCCAGGCGAGAGCCATCGATTTTTCGAAACAGCGCATACGCTATCTGAGGGAAGAGCTGGACAGATCGGAGGACATTCAGCTCAAGCAGGCCATTTATCGCCTGATGCAGACCGAAATCAATTCGGCGATGGTTGCCAATGTCCGCAAGGATTTCGCGTTCAGCATCATCGATCCGGCTACTCCTCCCGATCAGGACGACCCGTGGTGGCCCAGGAAACTGCCCATTTTGGTGATGACAGGCGTCTTCAGCCTCCTGGCGGCGCTGGGCCTGCTGGCTGTCTTCAACCACGTTTGGCGCAGCGACCGCCAGCAATGACTCCAGGCGCGTCTCGTAGGACGCAGCAAGTCCCCTCGCGAACATGATTCACCGTGCGGTGGCCTATGCCGTGCTGGCAGAGCTCGGGGCCAGCATCTCGATGATCGTCACTTTTCGCCTGGCTGCTGATAACTGGGGTGTATCCGGCTTTGCCGAGTGGATCATGTCGCGTCGGCTGATCGCGTTTGTCGTACCGATCATGACGGTTGGTCTCGACATAGCGTTGGTACGAGCGCTTGCTCGATCGTCCGAGATCGAGCGATACAGCTGCGAACTCGCCGCGTTTCTGATCATGACCGCCGCCGGGGTTCTCGTGGCTTCGGTGATGTTCCTGCTTCCAGGTCAGATTGCTGATCTGGTGTTCGGTAGTGAGCAGCAAACCGGTCTGATCCGGCCTGTTCTCTGGGTTAGCGCAGCCTACTCATTGCATGTGGTCTATTACGCCGGCCTGCGGGGACGTACGCGTTACATGGTGGCCAATCTGGCGCACATTACCGTGTACGGCGTCATACCTCTGGCAATGATAGTCGCATTTCACGACTCG
>JADZBS010000082.1 GCA_020851975.1 Gammaproteobacteria bacterium
GTGTCGACCAGCGCGGCGAGCTTGCCGGTCTGCGTATCGACAGCGGCCACCTTGTGCGAGGCATTGGCCGCCACCAGGAAGTAGCGCTTGGAGGCATCCCAGCCACCGTCGTGGAGGAACTTCGCCGACTCGATCGTGGTGGTCTTCAGATTCTTGATGTCGCTGTAGTCCACCAGCAGGATCTGGCCGGTTTCCTTGATGTTGACCACCCACTCGGGCTTGATGTGCGAGGACACGATCGACGCCACGCGCGGCTCCGGGTGATAGTCGCCATCCACCGTCATGCCGCGGGTCGAGACGACCTTCAGGGGCTTCAGCGTGTCACCTTCCATGATCGAGTACTGCGGCGGCCAGTAGGTACCACCGATCAGGTACTTGTCCTCGTAGCCCTTGAACTTCGAGGTGTCCACGGAACGGGCGTCGGAGCCGAGCTTCACCGTGGCGACCGTCGTCGGTTGCTCGTACCAGAGGTCGATCAGTGTCACCAGACCATCCCGGCCCACGGTGTAGACGTAGCGCCCGGAGGCCGACAGCCGCGAGATATGCACGGCGTAGCCGGTGTCGAGGATCTGCCAGATCTTCTTGGTGTCGCCATCGATCAACGCCAGCTTGCCGGTGTCACGCAGCGTGGTACCGAAGACGTTCCTGAGGTTGATCTTGCTCAGCTGCTTCACCGGGCGCTGGTCCACCGGCACCAGCAACTTCCAGGAAGCCTGCATGTCCTTCAGGCTGAACTCCGGCGGCACATCCGGCACGTTCTGGATGTAGCGCGCCATGATGTTGATCTCGTTCTCGGTCAGGATGTCGTCGTAGTTGACCATCCCGCCCTCGGTCCCGAACGAGATGATCTTCTCCAGACGCGCGGTGCCGAGCTTCAGCGTGCCGCCGTCCTGCTTCGTGCCGTCGGGCAGCGTCTTGCTCCACTGCGGTTCCAGGTTCTTGCCGGTGGCGCCCTTGCGCAGCACACCGTGGCAACCGGCACACCGCTCGAAGTAGATGCGCTTGCCGATCGCCTTTTCCTCCGGCGTCATCGCCGGTGCTGCCGGAGCAGCATCCTGGCCGACCGCTGCCCCCGAAAGCCCGGCGAGGGCGATCGGCAGGGCCACCAGGTGCAGCCATTTCGACACGTTCTTCCTCGTTCTCATGTCGCAATCTCCCACTACTGATGTTTCCGACTGACTCGTTTCGTACCGTGACACTTTATTGCGATGCAAGACATAGGCAAAAACCGTAAAAACAAGGTCATTTCACCCACTGGATTTTTCTTTTTACGCGGCGCATCATACCGAAACTGCTTTCCCTATCTGGCTGCTCCGGCCGGTGTGCGCTGCCCCTCGAAGTCGTTCTCCACCAGAGGCGGTGCGTCGTGCTGCGGCACATGGCACTGGGTGCAGAACCAGCGCGCGTTGTCGACCACTTGCGGCGCTCCGCCGTCACCCATCCCCAGGTGACTGTCGCCGACACGGGGCGCCTGCTTCTTCTCGAACACGTCGAGGCCGTGACAGGACAGGCACTGGTTGTCCGCCGACGTGATCTCGTCGAAATTCTCGACCGCGTGCGGGATCAGGGGCGGCTGCCCGTCGAAGCCGCGCTCGATCGGTTGCTGTCGTCCGGGGCGCTTGCCGGTGACCGGCTTCTCGGCTGGCGCCTGATCGGCCGTCGCAACGTCCGCACCCCGCAGCGTCTGCACGCCGTCGGCGCCGGCTACCGTCAACCAGCCCGCCAACGCGCACGCCGCGAGCACCACCATCGTGATTCCTGGTTTGTTCATGAACCTGTCTCCGTCGTCGATTGCTGACATGCTCCGGCACCGGCCGGCGGCGCGCGCTCGCGCGTTGCCACCTCATCGCCTGCAAACCGGCTGCCGAACGCGAATACATCCCGGGAGCACACGTCGATGCAGCGACCGCAGTTGGTGCAGGCTGCATCGAGAATGACGGGGCCGATGCCGAGTTTCGCGCCCTTGAGTGCGGGCTTGATCACCTGCGGCTCCGGGCACACCGCGAAGCACTCGGCGCAATCGTTGCAGGCTGCCCGCCCCGCAGCGTTCACCTTGAGCGGACTCCAGCGGTTCACCAGGCCGTAGAAGGCCCCCGCCGGGCAGACGTGGCCGCACCAGCCGCGCCGAGTCACCATGAGGTCGAAGAAAAACACGGCGGCCACGACGAACCACCCGGCACCCATGCCGAAGATGAGCCCGCGGTGCAGCATCGACACCGGGTTTACCATCTCCCAGGCGAGCGTGCCGCTCACGGCCGCGAGCACGAGCACGACACCGAGGACCCAGTACCGCAGCCGGGGCGACAGCCGTGCGCCCTGGCCCGTGATGCCGAGCCGTTCGCGCCCCCAGTGCGCAGCGTCGGTGACGATGTTGAGCGGGCAGACCCACGCGCAGTACGCACGCCCGCCCACGGCCAGGTAGAACGCCAGCACCGTCAGCGCGCCGATGACGACTGCCCGCTCCGGCACGTGCCGCGCGAGCAGTGACTGCAGCACGACGAAGGGATCGGCCAGATGCAGCGTGCCGAGCGTGAGGCTGTAGGCAAGGTTGCCCTTGACGATCCACAAGCCGGCGAGGGGCCCGAGCAGGAACAGGGCCAGGATGCCGAGCTGGCAGACACGACGGGCCAACAGCCAGCGGTGCGCGCCGAGCCACCCCTTGGCGGCAACTGCGTCCGCACCGATGCGCGGTGCGGCGCTCACAGCTGGTCCCCCTGCAGCGCCGGCGGCACTGCGGGCGTCGCACCCGGCGTCTCGGGCACGCGGTCAGGCAGATCGATCAGGCCCTGCTCCTCGACCAGCGACCGTCCCGCCTTTTCCTTCTCGATCCAGCCGAGCTGGTAGTGCTCGCCGGGCGCGCCCCGCGCCAGCGCGAGCGGCAGGACCTTGATCGCGGACTGCTCCAGCACGCAGGACTTCTCGCACTTGCCGCAGCCGGTGCAATGCTCCGCGTGCACCACCGGCAGGAACATCGTGTGGGCACCCGTGCGGAGGTTGTGCTGGCGCTCGAGCGTGATGGCCTCGTCGATCGCCGGGCAGACGCGATAGCACACGTCGCAACGCATGCCGAGGAAGTTCAGGCAGTTTTCCTGGTCCACGAGCACGGCGAGCCCCATGCGGGCGGCGTCGATGTCGGTGAGCGCGTGATCGAGCGCACCGGTTGGGCAGGCCTTCACGCAGGGAATGTCCTCGCACATCTCACAGGGCACGTCGCGGGCGACGAAGAACGGCGTGCCGGTCGCGAGTTCGTCCTCCGGGCGGGCCAGACGTAACGTGCCGTAGGGGCAGTCGCGCACGCACATGCCGCAGCGGATGCAGGCACCGAGAAAACCCGGCTCGGCGAGTGCGCCGGGCGGGCGCAGTGCCGTCGCCGGGGTCGAGCGGGCCTGACGAGCATGGAAGCCCACGGCGAGGCCGAGCAGCGCCGCTCCACAGCCCGTGCGGGCGGTATCCGCGAGGAAGCGCCGGCGGGCGTCGGAGACAGGCTTGCGTTCGCTGACCATGACGGGGGCGCCTCGCGGCCGTGGCCGGCGCGGGTGCCCTGCCTTTCACCCGTTCCTAAGCCTTCACCACCTTCGCCGCGCACTTCTTGAAGTCCGTCTCCTTGGAGATCGGGCAGGTGGCGTCCAGGGTCAGCTTGTTGACCAGCCGGTGCTCGTCGAAGAACGGAATGAAGATCATGCCCTCGGGCATGCGGTTGCGGCCGCGATCCTCGACCCGCAACTGGATCTCCCCGCGGCGCGTGGCGACCTTGACGACGTCGCCGCGCTTCAAGCCGCGCTTCTTCGCATCCTTCGGGTTCATGAAGACCGGTGCGTCGGGAAATGCCCGGTACAGCTCCGGCACGCGCCGGGTCATGGTGCCCGTGTGCCAGTGCTCGAGTACGCGCCCGGTGCTCAGCCACAGGTCGTACTCGGCGTCGGGCTGCTCGGCCGCCGGCTGATAGGGCAGCGCGAAAATTCTCGCCTTGCCATCCGGATGGCCGTAGAACTTCACGCCCTCGCCGGCCTTCACGTACGGGTCGTAGCCCTCGCGGAAGCGCCACAGCGTCTCCTTGCCGTCGACCACCGGCCAGCGCAGACCGCGGGCCTTGTGATACAGGTCGAACGGTGCGAGATCGTGCGCCTTGCCGCGCCCGAATCGGGCGTACTCCTCGAACAGTCCCTTCTGCACGTAGAAGCCGCAGGCTTCGGATTCGTCGTTGGTGTAGCCGGCGATGGCGTGCGCATTCGCCCTGGCCACCTCCGCAAGCGGGAACCGGTCCACGACCCCGTTGGCGTAGAGCACGTCATAGAGCGTCTTGCCGCGGTACTCGGGCCGTTTGGCGATGAGTTCCTCCGGCCAGACGTCGTCGACCTTGAACCGCCGGGCAAACTCCAGGTACTGCCACAGGTCCGAGCGCGCCTGCCCCGGTGCCTTCACCTGCTGGCGCCAGAACTGGCCGCGCCGCTCGGCGTTGCCGTAGGCCCCTTCCTTCTCCATCCACATCGCGGACGGCAGGATCAGGTCGGCGGCGAGCGCCGTCACCGTGGGGTAGGCATCCGACACGACCACGAAGTTGGCGGGGTTGCGAAAGCCCGGGTAGCGCTCCTGGTTGAGGTTCGGTCCGGCCTGCATGTTGTTCGTGGTGGTGGTCCAGTAGAAGTTGAGCTTGCCGTCCTTCAGCGCGCGATCCTGGGCCACGGCATGGAAACCGGGTTTGTCCGGGATCGTGCCGGGCGGCAGATTCCAGATCTTCTCCGCGATCTCGCGGTGCGCCGGATTGCCCACGACCATGTCGGCCGGCAGCCGGTGGGAGAAGGTGCCGACCTCGCGCGCCGTGCCGCAGGCGGACGGCTGGCCGGTGAGCGAGAA
>JADZBS010000083.1 GCA_020851975.1 Gammaproteobacteria bacterium
CAGGGACTCCCGAGGATGATGACATCCACTACACCCTCATTGCCCTGCGTGTTCTCGAACAGCATGGGTCGGGCTTCGCTGCAGGGGATGTTGCCTGGTGCTGGCTCAATGACATGCCGGCATTGCGGTCATTCACAGCGGAACGGATCGTCTACCGGAATCTGCTGCTCGGACTCGAACCACCTGACACGGCAAGCGCCGGCAATCCCTTTCGGGAATGGATCGGGGCGCAGATCCGGGCGGACCTCTACGGCTGGGTGAATCCCGGCGCCCCGCTGCGTGCGGCCGAGTGGGCGTGGCGGGACGCATCTGTCAGTCACACCCGAAACGGCCTCTACGGCGCCATGTTCGTCGCCGCCATGTCCTCGGCCGCGATCACTGGCTGCAGCGTTGACGAACTGCTCGATGCGGGTGCGTCAGTGATACCGCCGGGCAGCCGCATGGCTGATGCCGTCGCCTTCGGTCGGCGCCTCGGCGAAAACGCAGATAGCCCTTCCGTAGCGTACCGGCAGCTGGAACAGGCGTACGGGCATCTGCACTGGGTGCACGTGCTCAACAATGCGGCCCTGGTCTGTTACGCCCTGGCCGCATCAAAGGGTGACTTCGACACTGCAATTGGCCTCGCGGTTGCCGGGGGCTGGGACACGGATTCCAATGGCGCGACGGTCGGGGCGATAACCGGTGCGTTGGCGGGTCACAGCGGTATCGACAGGCGTTGGTCGGACCCGTTGCGCGGGAGGATATCCAGCTCACTGCCCGGCTTCGATGGCGTTGAGTTCGACGAACTCGTCGCCCGGACACTGTCGGTCGCCCAAAAGGTCTCCGAAAAGCGCACGGGCCCGTAATATGCTCTGCAAGCGGCAATGATTTCGCTACGTGTCAAGAGGAGATCAGAGGCGCATGAGGGATGACACAGGAGGCCGGCTCGCCGTGGACGGGTTGCAAGGCGAGCTTCAACGTCGATGCCCGCTTCGCATTGCGCTCCTGGGGCTTGTCACCACGGCGCTCGCACTGATCGCTGCGAGCTGCGGTGGCGGTGCTGGCGGATCCGCTGTGACGGCGCGCAAGGCCTCAGCCAGGCGAGACACTCTCATCCTGTCGAACATTGTCGCGGCATCCACCCAGCTCGCGTCCGCTGCCGGGTGGGCGAATCAGTCGCCGTACATGCAAGCTGTGTACGACACCCTGCTGCACGAAGCCCCCGACGGATCGATCGAACCGTGGCTGGCGAGTGAGTGGGCGTACAGCGACGACCGCAGGACCCTCACACTGACACTGCGCTCCGACGTCGTGTTCTCCGACGGCACGCGCTTCACGGCCGATGCCGCTGCGCAAAATCTGCTCCGCTTTCGTGACGGCAGCTCACCCAAACGGGCCCGGTTGGCGAATGTGGCCGACGTGAAGGCCACCGGCGATCACACAGTGCAGATAACGCTGTCGAGACCCGATCCGGGCCTGCTGCCCTCCCTTGCGCAGAATCCCGGCTTGCAGGAGAGCCCGGCGCAGTTCGACGCTCCCGATGCCGAGGCCGTCCCTGTGGGAAGCGGCCCGTACATCCTCGACTCAATGGCCACGGTGCCAGGCTCGCGCTACGTCTATCACGCCAATCCCGGGTACTGGGCGCCGGAAACCCGGCACTACAGCAAGCTGATCATCAATGTCTACGATCAGGAACCGACCATCGTCAATGCAATCTCCACCGGTGAGATCAACGGGGCACAGTTGCCCGGTTCCGGCTCCATCCGGCAGATCGAAGCGGCCGGATTCACGCTCTATCCGCAGGAGATCTCCTTCAACGGGCTGCTGATCCTCGACCGCGACGGGGTCATCAACAAGGCACTCGGCGATGTGCGTGTACGGCAGGCCATCAACCACGCCATCGACAGGAAGGCGATGCTCGAAGCCGCGGCCAATGGTCTCGGAACCATGACAACCCAGGTGCTCGCACCGTCGTCGCCAGCCTACGATGCGACTCTCGATGGCAGATACCCCTACGATCCGGTGAAGGCCAGGCAGCTGTTGGCCGCTGCCGGCTATCCGCATGGATTCAAGCTGACAATGCCGGCCATCGCCGGAACCGGCAACCTGCCGCTCGCAACCCTGACCGCCGCATTCCTCGGGGATGCAGGCATCAAAGTGGTTTATGACCAGCAGGCGGATCTTGCGTCGTATGTTGGCGCGCTGACGCAGGGCAAGTTCGGCGTCGGATGGATGCAGTTGCAGACGAGCCCGTCGGCCGCCTTCGTCGTGGCGGACCGGATCGCCAAAGGCGGCCCCTTCAACCCGTTCGATACGGATCGGCCACAGGTCACGGCGTGGCTCGACAGGATCCATGCCGGTACCGTGGAGGAGTCGAACGAGGCCGCGAAGGCGTTGAATGCCTACATCGTCGAGCAGGCGTGGTTCGACCCGTGGTATCGCAACAAGACCTTCTTCGCCGCCGACGCGAACACCGTTGTGACCCAGCAGGATACGAATACCTATCCGTACCTGTGGAACATCAAGCCCAAGCGATGACCGCACAACGATGATGGCGATCGGCAGATCCGGGCTGCGGTTGGCGGGGTGAGCCTGGGTGCTCTGGTACGTGCTGCAACGGTTCCTGGCGAGTCTCATGCTGATCGCGGTGGTGATAGCAGGGACCTTCTTCGTCCTGCATCTGTCAACCGACAAGGTCGCCCGCGGCATACTCGGCCCGGACGCGACGCAGGAAGTGGTCTTGCAGAAAAAGCAGGAGCTCGGCCTGGACCGGCCGATCATCATTCAGTTCACGGGCTGGGCCGCGCGTGCCCTGCACGGCGACCTGGGAAGGTCATGGTTCAACGGGGAGCCTGTCATTGCGGCGATCGCGACCCGACTGCCTGTAACCCTGGCCATCATCACCGCGGCAACGATCCTCATCGCGGCGGTATCGATGCTCCTCGGCGTGTTCGCCGCGACGCGCCGCGGCTGGATCGACCAGGCGGTGCAGGTCCTGTCGGTCCTGGGTTTCGCCATTCCAAACTTCGTCCTCGCGATCCTGCTGGTCAGCGTGTTCGCCATCCACCTCGGATGGTTCAGGGCAGTGGGTTATCAGGCGCTGTTCAGCTCACCCGCGGGTTGGCTCGACACCGTCACGTTGCCGGTCATCGCGTTGGCGGTTTCGGGCATATCCGGGGTCGCACCGCAGGTGCGGGGGGCGCTGCTCGATGCGCTGGGCAAGGATTACGTGCGCACGCTCCGCAGTCGCGGCTTGCCCTGGCGTCGGGTCGTGTACCGGC
>JADZBS010000084.1 GCA_020851975.1 Gammaproteobacteria bacterium
CGCTGACGCTGGTCTTCTTCGGCCTGCCGGACGATATCGCCGTCGAGTTGCTGACAACCGCCATGGGAACGCCGTTCGAGATTACCGGAGCGGCGCACCTCCAGGCGCCGCTGGCTGCCCGCCTCCAGTACGAAGCCCTGCGGTTGCAGGGCAAATCCGTGACCGCGATCCGGATCGAGAATTTCGCACCCTCGATCGACTATCGCCGCAACAAGCTGAAAGAGGTGCTGCAAGCCTACGGCCGCTGCCATGAGCTGGGCCGTGAGAACTCCATCAGCTTCTGGCACGAGATTTCATCGCTGGCCGTGCTGCCGGCGGGACCCAGCATGCTGTGGCGGATCTCGACGCTGCCGAGCAAGGGCCCCGAGGTCGTCAAGGCAATCAGCCGTTACATGCCGGGATTGGCCTTGTATGATTGGTCGGGCGGGCTCATCTGGTTGGAAGTTGCGCAGAGCGCGGATGCGGGTGCGTCCGACATCCGCCGTGTTCTGGCGAGTCTGGGTGGCCACGCCACGTTGATCCGCGCGGACGCGGCTGTTCGAGCATCCGTCGATGTGGTCCAACCGCCGAGCCCCGGCGTCGAGCGGCTGATGCGGGGTCTCAAGGACGTCTTCGACCCTGCCCATATCCTCAACCGCGGCCGCATGTACGCGGGTCTGTGAGCCGAACGCGGAGCGGTCCGCCCACCACCCCAGCCCCCGCGAGGGACGCACGCGATGCACACCAATTTCACGGCCGAACAGCTCAAGGATCCACGCATTGCCGATGTGGAGCGAATCCTGCGGCGCTGCGTCCATTGCGGACTGTGTACCGCCACCTGCCCGACCTATGTTCTGCTCGGCGATGAGCGCGACAGCCCGCGCGGCCGCATCTACCTGATGAAGGACATGTTCGAGAAGGGGCGTGACGCCAGCCCGGAGGTCAAGCACCATGTCGATCGCTGTCTGTCGTGTCTGTCGTGCATGACGACGTGTCCCGGCGGCGTCGATTACATGCACCTGGTCGATCATGCCCGTGTGCACATCGACAAGACCGGTGGCCGCAGCCTGAAAGACCGGCTGATCCGCCGGGTGCTGGCCAGTGTGCTGCCCTACCCCGAACGCTTTCGCCTGGCGTTACGCGCGGCCCCGCTCGGCGCCCCGTTCACCGGGATGATGAAGCGCTTCGGGCTCAGGGAAGTGGCGGCGATGATCGAACTGGCGGGGGAGACGCGCACGTCGACGGCCAGATACGACGGTCCGGGCACGGCCGAGACCAAGGTGGCCATGCGCAGCCGCGTCATCCTGCTGGCCGGCTGCGCGCAGAAGGTGCTGCGTCCCGAGATCAACGACGCCACGATCCGCCTGCTGGCGCGCCGCGGCGTCGAGGTCGTCGTTGCGCCTGGCGCCGGCTGCTGCGGGGCTCTGGTTCATCACATGGGCAAGGAGGAGGAGGCGCTGGAATTCGTCCGGCGCAACGTCGATGCCTGGACCAAGGTGATGGAGCGTGGCCCGGTCGATGCCGTCATCGTCAACGCATCGGGGTGCGGTACCACCGTCAAGGACTACGGCTACATGCTGCGGCACGACCCCAAGTACGCCGAGCGTGCCAAGCGCATCGCCGAACTGGCCAAGGACGTCACCGAATTCCTGGCCGGCTACGACATGGGTCCACCCGCCCGCTGGTCGTCGATCCGGGTCGCCTATCATTCCGCGTGCTCGCTGCAGCATGGCCAGCGCGTGACGGAGGAACCTAAAACCCTGCTGTCGAAGGCCGGCTACAGCGTCGTCGATGTCGCCGAAGGGCATATCTGTTGCGGCTCGGCCGGCACCTACAACATCCTGCAGCCGGAGCTTGCCTCGCAACTGCGCGACCGCAAGGCACGCAACATCCACAACACCAAGGCCGATGTGGTCGCCGCCGGGAACATCGGCTGCATCACGCAGTTGACGCCGGCGGTCGACGTGCCGTTCGTGCATACCGTCGAGCTGATCGATTGGGCTTATGGTGGGCCTGTGCCGCGTGGCCTCGACGGCTTGGCCCGCTTCGTCAGCGATGTGCCGGCCCGCGCACGCACGGTTGACGACTACATCGACGCGTGACGGGGAACTCGACTGAATGACGTCGCACGAGGCGCGCTTCCAGGATCTCAGAGACGAGACGGTGCCGCTCGACATCATCGGGGACGTGCACGGGTGCGTCGACGTGTTGATCGCGCTGCTCGCACGTCTCGGCTACGGGGCGGTGCTGGAGGGTCAAGGCAGCGAGCGCCGGGCGGTGACGCGAGCGCCGGAGGGGCGGCGCGCGGTGTTTGTCGGCGATCTTGTCGATCGGGGGCCGGCGACGCCTGACGTGCTGCGGGTCGTCATGGCCATGGTCGAGGCCAGGCAGGCCTGGTGCGTACCGGGCAATCACGACAACAAGTTCATGCGCTGGCTGCAGGGGCGGCCGGTCAAGCTGACCCACGGGCTCGAAATCTCGGCTGAGCAGATGCAGCGCGAGCCGACGGTTTTTCACGATGCGGCCCGCCGGTTCATCCACAGCCTGCCGCACTATCTGTTGCTGGACGGCGGACGCCTCGTCGTGGCGCATGCCGGAATCAAGGAAGAGATGATCGGGCGGACCGGCGAAAGCGTGCGCCATTTCTGCCTGTTCGGCGACACG
>JADZBS010000085.1 GCA_020851975.1 Gammaproteobacteria bacterium
ACCGCTCGGCCGGCTAGAGGTCGTTGACGACTTTCTCCCGCCTCCAGATCAACTCGTGCTGAAAGAAGACGGGGTGAAGGTCACCATTTCTCTCAGCAAGAAGAGCGTTGACTTCTTCAAGGCACATGCCGCGCGGTCTAAGGTGCCGTACCAGAGGATGATTCGCAGCCTCCTGGATACTTACGTCGATCGACACGCAGGGCGACCTCTAACTAGCCGTTCCACCGGACGGCGCTCGAAGCGTGATGCCAGTGAGACGCGCTCTGCGCGCCGCCGGTGAACGGAGTCGTTAGACGCCGGATTATGTCTATTGAGAAGTAGTGTCACGGGCAGTATCATTGCAGCGTGACGAAGGCCGATAAGACGCTTGAGCGGATGAGAGCTAATCCGCTGGACTGGCGGATCGAAAGCCTGAAATCCGTGGCCGCGTCGTACGGTCTGGAATGTCGGCAACCCGGCGGTAGCCATGTCATTTTCAGGCATCCCAATGGCGCCATGCTCAGTGTGCCGGCGCGCCGACCAATCAAGCCCGTGTATGTAAGGAAGTTCGTTCGTCTCGTGGAAGACGGAGTAGCTGAATGAAGACTCCCAGAATTGACTATCCGTTTGAGATTCGCCCTTTGTCGAAGGATGAGGGAGGCGGTTACGCCATTACGTATCCAGATCTTCCTGGATGCCGCTCAGACGGAGCCACACCGGAGGAAGCCATAAGGAATGGTCGAGATGCCTTGCAGTCCTGGCTGGCCGTAGCGCAGGAGTTTGGCGACAAGGTGCCCGGTCCGTTCGCTGCGGTCAGTGGTCGTTTCGTGCAGCGAGTTCCCCGCTCGTTGCATGCACAGCTCATTGCCCAGGCAAAAGCGGAGGGGGTCTCCCTGAACACTTTGATCGTGGCGCTGGTGTCACAGGGCCTCGGCTTGCGAGCCGATGCTCCAGTTGAGGCTCGCCGTCTAACTAAACGCTCGACCGGTCGCGTGTCGAAAAACACGCGCCGGCCAGCGTAGTCGTTAGCGGTCCCGGAGACGTGGTCGTTGCATCGGCAAGTGGGCGTTGGTAGTGTTTTCGGCATGGCTCGGCTAGTTGCCATAATTCAGCAGGAAATCCGCCAACTTAGCGTGGCGGAGAAGGAGGAAGTGCTGCGCACGCTCCTCGAGGAACTGGACGGTCCCCCAGATCCGAACGTCGAAGCAGCTTGGCTTGAGGAGGCCGAGCGTCGTGCTCGGGAAATCGACTCTGGGCAGGTTACGTGCATTCCAGCTGACGAGGTCTTTCGCAAGCTCGACACGCTGTTGAAGAAATGATTCCTGAGTTTCACCCGGCGGCAGCTCGGGAGCTGTCGGCGGCGGTGCAGAGCGGCGAGGAGCATACTCGCGGCCTCGGCGCGGAGCTCAAAGCGGAGACGCAGCGCGTGACCCAGCTGTTGCTTGAAACGCCGCTCATCGGCGAGGTTGTCGGCGGTTCTTTTCGTCGCTTTCCATTGCGGCGCTTCCCGTTCGCACTCATCTATCGCATCGATGGTGATCGCCTGAGGATCTTGGCCGTAGCGCATCGGCGTCGCCGTCCAGGGTATTGGAGCGAGCGGAAGTGACCGCTAACAAATCGCTCCACCGGTCGCATGACGCGTCTGTCACGCGGCTTGCATTCGCAACCTGCGCGCCAGCCGATATGCGCCGGTGACCTCAGGCGCTAGACGGCACGGAGACGTCAGTGACGAAGTCCGAGGCCAAGAACGAACCGACTCTTGTTGAGGGCGATATCTACGAGAACGTCATGCTCGAAACAACGCGCGGCGAAGATGTGTCTAGACCCCGTGTGAAGCCTGCATCTCATTGTCCCGCTGCTCTGCATGTGTGGTTTCCGAGGGATCTTCGCACCGCCTTTCCGATCGGCACACGTTTTCGAGCTACGGTGAAGGTGAGCCAGAAGCACTGGGCACATAGCGGCGAGCCAAAAGGGGAGCCATATCTGTCCGCCTCAAATATCGGGGTCATTGTTGCGTCGATACCCGACGTCGGAATGCATGCCAAGCTGAAGCCCGGCAGCAAAAGCGGCCGTGCCTACTATTACATCTGGGAGAAGTAGGTGCAGTGCCGTCTAACACCTCGCTGGAGCGGACGCGTGAAAGATAGAGTGCCAAGCTCAAACGTCGGGATGCGCGCCGCTCAGTTTTATGCAAAGACCAACGGCACATTGCCTTCATCACTGTCAGTGCTGCCAGTACGTGATAACTATGCCAACCAAACACTTGATGGCTGGAATAGGTTTTCTTTTTGGCTCGTTTGGCAACTGCTGCGCCCCTAACCAGCGGTTCAAGCCGGCCGCCCCGGCGACGCTTCGCTCCGGCGGGTCCGCTGCTGGCGAGCGAGCGCTTTCCCCGCCTCCGGGCGGCGCGCAGAGCGGATTGAGCGCCCGGGCGATGTCGACCTGGTGTACGCCGCCAGGGATAAGTTGCACAATGACGTCGTGGTGCTCGAGCGAATTCCGGAGCACCTCCCCTGAACTGACATCGAGCCGGTGCCGTCCCGAGGTACGGCGGTGCCAGGGCATCAGGGCAATTCATTCATGACACAGGATGCCTTTCAAAGAGAATCGACATGACCGGCAAGCACACGAAACCCAAGGTGATCATCTCGTCGGTAGACGCGGAACGCCTCGAGAATCTCATCGGATCGCTGACGAGCAAGTCGTTCCCGGGCAAGGACGATCTCGAGGCCGAGCTGGCCCGCGCCGAGGTGGTCGCACCGGAAGATGTGCCGGCGACGGTAGTCACCATGAATTCCACGGTCCGGTTCGAGGTCGATTCCTCGCACGAGGAGTTCTGTCTGACGCTCGTGTACCCGAGGGACGTGGATGCTTCCGGCGAGAAGATCTCCGTGCTGGCGCCGGTCGGCAGTGCCCTGCTGGGATTGTCCCGGGGGGACGAAATCGAATGGCCGAAGCCAGGCGGCGGGATCATGAAGGTACGCATCAAGGAAGTTACCTATCAGCCTGAGAAGGCCGGTGAGTACCATCGGTGAGTGACGCGGCGGACAGCGCGACATTTCCCATCGACGGCGGCTGCGATTGCGGTGCGGTGCGCTATCGGCTGCTCACGGCGCCGCTCTTCGTGCATTGCTGTCACTGCCGCTGGTGCCAGCGCGAGAGTGGCGCATCGTTCGCGCTGAACGCCATGATCGAGACCGACCGGGTGGCAAATCTGTCTGGCACACCCGACCTTGTCGAGACGCCTTCGGCGAGCGGTCGTGGCCAGACGATTGCGCGCTGCCCGCGCTGCCGTATCGCGGTCTGGAGCCACTACGGTTCGGCCGGCCCCGTGCTGGCGTTCGTGCGCGTCGGCACGCTCGACCAGCCGGATGCGCTGCCGCCGGATATCCACATCTTCACCAGTTCCCGCCAGCCCTGGGTCACCATCGCGGGCGATGTGCCGGAGGTGCCGGAGTATTACGAGCGCGAGCGCTACTGGTCGGCGGCGAGCCTGGCGCGCTGGCAGGCGGTCCTGCCGCAGATCGAGGCCTACCGCGCCGCCCGCAGGCGCCGGCCGGCCTGAGCCGGCGCGCATCTTGAGTCGGCCCCAGCCCACCCGTAGAGTGCCGGCATGACGCCCGCGCGAAGAGCGATCCATGCCGGCTAGCCGCCAGTTCGTGCTCGGTGTGGACCTCGACGGCGTGGTCGCCGACTTCGCCCGCGGCCTGAAACCGATCGCCGCCGAGTGGCTCGGCGTGCCCGAGAGCAGCCTCACCGACGAAATCAGCTACGGTTTCCGCGAGTGGGGCCTGGAGCGGGCCGGCGGCTACGAGGCGCTGCACCGCTTCGCCGTGAAGGAGCGCGAGCTCTTCGCACGCCTGCTGCCCATTCCGGGGGCGCCGGCGGCGTTGCGCCGGCTGTCGTCGATCGGCGACGTACGCATCCGCATCATCACGCACCGGCTCTACATTCACTGGTTCCACAAGGAAGCCATCCGCCAGACCACCGAGTGGCTGGAGCACCATGGCATCCCGTACTGGGATATCTGCTTCATGCGCGACAAGGCAGCGGTCGGCGCCAACCTCTACCTCGAGGACAGCCCGGACAACATCCGCGCGCTGCGTGCCGCCGGCCACGAGACCATCGTGGTCGTGAACCCGACCAACCGCGATCTCCCCGGGCCCCGCGCGACCTGCTGGGAGGAGATCGAGCCGCTGGTGCGCGAACGGCTTGCCCGCTGGCTCGAGGCGCACGGCCGCTGAGAGCGTGCCCGCACCCGGTGTAGACTAGCGCGCTCCACGAACCGCGCCCGTTGCCACCGTGATCGAGTTTTCATCCTTCGACCCCGTCGCGATCCAGCTCGGCCCGCTTGCCGTGCGCTGGTATGGCCTCATGTACCTCATCGGTTTCACCGCGGCCTGGTGGCTCGGCCGGCGCCGGGCTGCACGCCCAGGCGCCCCGGTGACGGCGGTGCAGGTCGACGACCTGGTGTTCTACGGCGCACTTGGCGTGATTCTCGGCGGGCGCATCGGCTACATGCTCTTCTACGGGAGGGCGCAGCTCGCCGCCGATCCGCTGTCCTTCCTGCGGATCTGGGAGGGCGGAATGTCGTTTCACGGCGGTCTGCTCGGCGTGATCGTGGCGATGGCCCTGTATGCGAGCAAGACACGCACGGCATTCCTGCCGCTCATGGACTTCATCGCTCCGCTGGTGCCGATCGGACTCGGTGCCGGACGCATCGGCAACTTCGTCAACGGCGAGCTCTGGGGCAAGCCGACCGATGTCGCCTGGGCCGTGATCGTCGATGGCGTGCCGCGCCATCCTTCCCAGCTCTACGAGGCGGTGCTCGAGGGGGCGGTGCTGTTCACGGTCCTGTGGCTGTATTCGCGCCGGCCGCGGCCGGTGATGTCGGTGGCAGGCCTGTTCCTGCTGCTCTACGGACTGGCGCGGTTCGCAGTCGAGTTCGTGCGCCTGCCCGACGCGCACATCGGCTACCTGGCCGGCGGCTGGTTCACCACCGGGCAGCTGCTGACGTTGCCGATGATCGCCGGTGGCGCCGTGATGCTTGCGCTGGCCTTTACCCGGCAGAGGACCTGATCCGACGATGCGCCAGTATCTCGACCTGTTGGTTCACATTCGCGACCATGGCCAGCGCAAGACCGACCGCACCGGCACGGGTACGCTCAGCGTGTTCGGTTACCAGATGCGCTTCGACCTCAGCGCCGGTTTTCCGCTGGTCACCACCAAGAAGCTGCACCTGCGCTCGATCGTCCACGAGCTGCTCTGGTTCCTGCGCGGCGAAACCAACATCGCCTACCTGCGCCAGCATGGCGTCAGCATCTGGGACGAGTGGGCCGATGACAACGGCGATCTCGGCCCGGTCTACGGGGCGCAGTGGCGCGCCTGGCAGGCAGCGGACGGCAACCGCATTGACCAGATCCAGCAGGTGATCGACACGCTGCGTCGCGACCCGGACTCGCGGCGCATGATCGTCAGTGCCTGGAACGTCGCGGAGATCCCGCGCATGCGGCTCGCGCCCTGTCACCTGCTGTTCCAGTTCTACGTGGCCGGCGGACGCCTGTCCTGCCAGCTCTACCAGCGCAGTGCCGATGCCTTCCTGGGCGTGCCGTTCAACATCGCCTCCTACGCGCTGCTGACTCACATGGTGGCCCAGCAGGCCGATCTCGGCGTCGGGGAGTTCATCTGGACGGGTGGCGACTGCCACCTCTATCTCAACCATCTCGAACAGGCAGCCGAACAGCTCGGCCGCGAACCGCTGGCACTGCCCCAGCTGTCGCTGCGGCGCCGGCCGGCTTCGATATCGGACTACGTGTTCGAGGATGTCGCTGTCGAGGGCTACCAGAGCCACCCCGCAATCCGCGCGCCGGTCGCGGTCTGAACGCGACGTTCAGTCGGCTGCCGGCACCCGTCCGCCGCGTGCCGGGACGGCATACACACGAGCCGGCCCGTCGAGACGCACGGCGGTGAGGCTGCGGCCCCAGACGCAACCGGTGTCGAGTCCGAGCAGGTTCGCGCGCTGCAGGAAGCCGAGCGCCGACCAGTGGCCGAAGACGATGCGCACGGCCTGCGCGGCGCGGCCCGGCAGTTCGAACCAGGGCACCAGACCAGCAGCCTGCGATCCCGGCGGGCCATTGCCGGTGAAGTCGAGGGCGCCGTCGGCGTGGCAGTAACGGATGCGCGTCAGGCAGTTGACGATGAAGCGCAGCCGTGGCGTTCCGGCGAGGGCGCCCGACCAGGCATCCGGCTCGTTGCCGTACATGTCGCGCAGGAAGGCGACGGCGTCGTCACCCCGCAGCACGCGCTCGACTTCGCGGGCGAGCTTGACGGTGAGCAGGGGGTCCCAGTCGCGCGCCACGCCCGCGTGCACCATGAGCGTGTTGAGGTCGGGCCGGTAGTGCGCCAGCGGGCGGCGGCGCAGCCAGTCGAGCAGTTCGTCGCGGTCAGGGGCCGCGAGCACGGCGCGCAGGGCATCGCCCGAGACGCGTGCCTGGCCCGCCAGGCCGAGTGCGAGCAGGTGCAGGTCGTGGTTGCCGAGCACGACGATGGCGGCACGACCGAGTGACCTGACCAGGCGCAGCACCTCGAGCGACTGCGGCCCGCGGTTGACAAGGTCGCCGACGAACCAGAGCTCGTCGGTGGACGGATCGGCCTCGAGGACGGCGAGCAGGCGGGCGAGTTCCTCGTAGCAGCCCTGCACGTCACCGATGGCGAAGACGGCCATCCGCGCCCTGCCTGCTCAGTGGAGGATGCCGGGAACGGCGAGCCGGAACGCCGGGATGGAGGCAGGGAAGGCGATGCCATCCTCGGTCACCATGCCGTAGCTGCCCTGCATGACGCCGACCGGGGTCTCGATGACCGCGCCGCTCGAATAGCGGTGCGCCGCACCCGGGGCGATGCGCGGCTGCTCGCCGACGACGCCGTCGCCGGCTACCTCGCGGACCTTGCCGTTGGCGTCCGTGATGACCCAGCGTCGCGTGAGCAACGTGGCCGGCACCTGGCCGGTGTTGCGGATGGTGATGGTGTAGGCGAACACGTAGCGTGCCGCAGCCGGGTCGGACTGGTCGGCGAGGTAGCTGGTCTCGACCTCGATCTCGATGGCGGCGTGGCGCGTTTCCATGCCGCCATTCTACCGCCATGGCGGTGTGCCGGGCAGTCGTCGCACGTCGTCAGGCGGCCATGGGCTCGGTGGCGAGGTTCAGGTTCGGCTCGACCCTCACGAGGTGGTTGACGGGCACGGCCTCCCAGCCGTTGTCGCCGCTCAGCGGCTCGGAACTGATCATGACGGCGCTGCCGTTGGCTTCGCCCGGATCGAGCATGCGGCAGACGCTGCCTTCGCAGACATAGCGGCGGCCGCGGTTGGTGTACAGCGAGTCGGCGGCTTCGGGAGCATCCGTGGTGAAGCGGCAGGCGACGGCGGCCTGGCCGTCGGTGAGCACGGCATTGAGGTAGATGTGCTCGGCGGGCGCGTGCCGGGCGGTGAGCGCCAGCACGCGCGTGACAGCACGGCGCAGGGCCGACGCCATGGCGGCCGAGCCGGGGGTATCGCCTTCACGGGCAAGCTCGTCGCTGAGCAGGGCGAAGAAGTGCTCGGAGTCGGTGGTGCCGCGAATGCTCTCGAAAGCGGCATCGCTCAGGCTGTCGAGCAATGCGCGACGGATGGCGGCGAAGCCGCCGATGTCACCGTTGTGCATGAATGCCAGCCGGCCGCGGCGGAAGGGATGGCAGTTCGGTTCGCCCACCTGCAGCCCCTGGGTGGCGGCGCGCACATGGGCGAGCACGCAGGGGCTGGCCGTGACGCGGGCGAGCTCACGCAGATTCTGGTTGCTCCATGCCGGCGTGACCGAGCGGAACAGGGCAGGCTCGTCATGGCCCTCGGAGTACCAGGCCACGCCGAAGCCGTCGCCATTGAGCGGCTCGTCGCGCTCGAGAGCATGGAAGCTCTGGTGAATGAGCGAGTGCTCGGGCACGGTGAGCAGGGCCGAGAGTGACAGCGGTTTGCCCTTGTAGAACGTGAAGCGGCACATGGTCCGCCTCCTCTGAACGCAACGTCGCCGGATTGTTGCGCAGCACGTTCGGGCACACACGCCTCACGGTGTGATCCTGAGGAATGCGACACGCTGTCCGGGCGGGCCGTGTGACCGGCGTCAAGCGGCAGCGAGCCTTGAGGCCAGCGCCACGTAGGCCTCCGGCGAGACTTCGCCCGGGCGCATGGCCGGGTCGAGTCCGCAGGCGGTGATGTCGCTCGTGCCGAGCAGGCCTTTCAGGGCATTGGCGAGCTGCTTGCGCCGCTGCGAAAAAGCCCGCGTGAGCAGGCGGTCAAAAGCGGCTGTATCGACGATCCGCGCGCCGAGCGTGGCATCCGGCACGATGCGCGCCACGGCGGAATCGACCTGCGGGGGCGGCGTGAACGCACCGGGCCTGACCAGGAACAGGCGTTGCACCCGGCAGCGCGCGGCAAGCGCCACGGTGAGGCGGCCGTAGTCGGCGTTGCCGGGTGTAGCGGTCATCCGCTCGACCACCTCACGCTGGAGCATGACGTGCAGGTCGCGGAACAGGGCGCGGTGATCGAGCAGGTGGAAGAGCAGCGGGGTGGAGATGTTGTAGGGCAGGTTGGCCGCGAGGCGCAACGTGCCGGCTGTTCCAGCCAGCTGCCGGTAGTCGAACCGCAGCGCGTCGGCGTGATGCACGACGAGTCGTGGGTCGGGGTGGTCGCGTCGCAGGGCCTCGACGAGCGCCCCGTCGAGTTCCACCACGTCGAGGCGCACGCCGGCAGCGAGCAGCGGCAGGGTCAGTGCACCGCGGCCGGGGCCGATCTCGACGAAATGCTCGCCGGGTTGCGGGGCGATGGCCGCGACGATGCGGCCGACGACGCGGGCGTCGTGGAGAAAGTGCTGGCCGAGGGACTTGCGTGGCCGCATGGGCCTCAGCGGGAGCGACCTGAAGCGAGGTCCAGCGCGAGCTCGATGGCGCTCACGAGGCTGCCGGCACTGGCGCGTCCGGTTCCGGCCAGCTCGAGCGCCGTGCCGTGGTCGACGGAGGTCCGCACGATCGGCAGGCCGAGCGTGACGTTGACGGCACCGCCGAAACCGGCGTACTTCAGCACCGGCAGGCCCTGGTCGTGGTACATGGCGAGCACGGCGTCGCACTGGGCGAGCCGCTCGCGCGTGAAGGCGCTGTCGGCCGGCAACGGACCGGCGAGATGCAGGCCACGGTCACGCAGCGTTGCCAGGACGGGTTCGATGACCTCGCGTTCCTCGCTGCCGACGTGCCCGGACTCGCCGGCGTGCGGGTTGAGTCCGAGGACCGCGATGCGGGGCGCGGCGATGCCGAACTGGCCGCTCAGGCTCTCGTGCATGACGGTGATGACGGCCTCGAGGTGCCGGCGCGTGATGCGGTCAGGCACCTCGCGCAGCGGCAGGTGGGTGGTGGCGAGCGCCACGCGCAGCGTCCCGGCGACCAGCATCATGACCGGGCAGGAGCTGCCGGTGAGTTCGGCGAAGAACTCCGTGTGGCCCGAAAACGGGATGCCGGCCTCGTTGATGAGGCCCTTGTGGACCGGCGCGGTGACGAGGGCCGCGAACTCCCCGTCGAGGCAGCCCAGCGCGGCGCGGCGCAGGGTCTCGACCACGAATGCGGCATTGCCGGGATCGGGATGTCCGGCTCGCGACGGGACTTGCAGCGGCACGGGATCGACCCGCAAGTGTCCGGCACGGGCGCGCGAGGCCGCCGCCTCGCGACGGTAGGGCTCGATCGTCAGGGGCATGCCGAGGGCGCGTGCCCGTTCGGCGAGGAGTTGCGGATCGCCGATGGTCACGATCTCCGCCGGCCAGTCGCGTGCGGCGATCGCCGCGACGAGGTCCGGGCCGATGCCGGCCGGTTCGCCGGCCGTGAGGGCGATGCGCGGGATCATGCCGTCGCCAGGTCCCGGCGGGGACCTCAGATGCGGAACTCGACGAACGCCTGGTCGCGCAGGCGACGGGCCCAGAGTTCGGTTTCCTCGCCGAGCTTGCTGTTGCGGATGGCCAGCGCCGCCTGCTGGCGGCGGACCTCCTCGGTGGTGTCCTGAGTGCGCCGGCCGAGCACCTCCATCAGGTGCCAGCCGAAGGCGGTGCGGAACGGTTCGCTCAGGACGTTGGGCTCGAGCTTCTCGGCCATGGCCTTGAACTCGGGGGCGTAGATTCCGGGTTGTGCCCAGCCGAGGTCACCGCCGTCGTTCTTGGAACCGGGGTCATCGGAGATCGCGCGCGCCGTGGCGGCGAAGTCCTCGCCGCCGACGAGCCGCTCGCGGATGGCCCGGATCTTCTCGTGTGCCGAGTCGTCGTCGAGGACCTCGTTCGGTGCGATGAGGATGTGGCGTACATGCACCTGCTGCTCGATGACCGGCTCTCCGCCACGCTGGTCGTTGAGGCGCACGAGGTGAAAGCCGCTGCTGCTGCGGATCGGTTCCGACACACCGCCCTCGGCGAGACCGGGCACGACGTCGGCGAACACGGTGGGCAGTTCGTTGCCCTTCAGCCAGCCCATGCGTCCACCCTCGAGGGCCTGCTGGCCGTCGGAGAGGGCGACGGCGAGCTGCGCGAAGTCCTCGCCGGCCTTCACGCGCCTGGCAATGTCCCCGATGCGCTTTTCGGCGGTGGCGATCGCCTCGGGACTGGCAGTCGGAGAGACAGAGACCAGGATCTGGGAGAGATCGAACTCCATGTTCTCGGCGGCCCGGCCGGCCTGCCGGGCGAGGTACTCGTCGATCTCGCGCGGAGTCACGTTGATGCGGGCCATCACGTCGCGCTGGCGCAGTTGCTCGATGGCAATCTGGTCGCGCATTTCGCGCCGGTAGGCCTGGTAGTCCATCCCCTCCCTGGCGAGGACCTGCGGCAGCTCGGCGAGGGTGACGTTGTTGCGCTGGGCGATGCTGGCAAGCGCGTTGTTCAGGGTTTCATCCGAGACCTGGATGCCGACCCGCTCGGCCCGCTGCAGCTCGATGCGGGCGATGACGAGCCGCTCGAGCACCTGTGGTGCGAGGGTGCGTTCCGGTGGCAGTCGTGTGCCCTGCGCCTCGAGGCGACGCACGATGCGGTCCATCTCGGCGCGCAGTTCGCTCTTCAGCACGATGCCGTCGTTGACGATGGCAGCGATGCCGTCGAGAAGGTCACCGTGAGCCGACAACTCGCGGTCCTGCGCAGACGCGGCGCTGCTGGCAAGCAGGGTGGCGAGGGCGAGGGCGAGGGCGGGGAGTCGGCGGCGCATCGTCGGGAACCGTCAGTCGGCTTCGTAGCCAAGAATACCACGTTCGAGCAGGCGGTCCGCGGAGTCGCCGACGTTGGTCAGGCCCTTGAGGACCAGCTGCACCGCAATGGCGCTGTCCTTCTCGCCGGAGCGGCTGGCAACGTAGTTCCGGTACACCAGCCGCAGCCCCCAGCAGCAGTTCTGGTACTCGATGCCGACGAATCGTTCCAGCACCTCGTCCTCGAGCAGCGAGTAGTCGTAACGGCCGACGGCGCTCCAGCGGGCGCTGAGGGGCCAGGCGGCCGAGACGTCGATTTCCTCGACCTCGTCGCGACGGTAGCGATAGGCGAGGTTGGCGACGTGACGCCCGTCGCGCCGGTACTGCAGCCGGCCCTGGGCGCGCTGGGTGTTGCTGTCCTCGTTGTTCCACTGGTAGCCGAGGTCGAGCTTCCAGTTGCGGCGGAAGTTCAGCCCCAGCTCGGCCAGCCAGTCCGAGGAATTGCTGTCGATGCGGTCGCCACCCGGCAGGGTGACATCCTGGCTGCTGAAGAAACGCGTCTGGCCGACCGTCGCGGTGAGGTACTGCGTGCCGTCGTCGGCATCGATCACGCGGCTGGTGAGGCCGATGTTCAGCTGGTCGGTATCGCCGATGCGATCGAGGCCGAGGAAACGATTCCTGCGGAACAGCTGCACCATGTTGAAGTCGGGTTCGATCGTGTCGAACACCGGCAGGTCGTCCTGCGCGCTGAACGGAATGTGCACGTACTGGATGCGGGGTTCCAGGGTCTGCAGCCAGCCGCCAGTGCCGCGCGCGCCGCGCTCGAACACCGCGCCTGCATCGACGCTCCACACCGGGGTGCTGCGGCTCGGATCCTCGCCTACGCCGGGGTCTCGGTTCTTGAGATCGTAGTAGGCGGTGTGTGTCACGGCGACAGCCGGTTCGATGCGCAGGCCGCGGTATTCCATGGGCAGGGCGATGCCGGGGGCGAGGTGCAGGCGCGAGCCGGTGGTGCCGGTGTTGCGCTCGAAGACGGTGAAGTCCCCGTCCAGCCGCCAGTCGAGGCCGAGCAGGCCATCCGGCAGGTACATCCCGGCGGCGAGCTGCGGGGCCCGGCGGTAGGGCTTGTCGGCGCCGACGAGCGATTCATCCAGGGTTTCGAAGCTCTGGAAGCGTGCCAGCACGGACCACAGGTCGGCGTAGCGCTCGATCTCGAGGATGCGTTCCAGGTGCGTCTGGCTGGTGGCCGAGAGGCTGCCGTAGAGGTCTTCGAAATAGCGCGTGTCGGAGACGGCTTCGCCATCGAGGGTGGCGCGCCAGCCGCGGCCGAGATGGGACTGGTGTTCCCAGCCGAAGAGGTAGCGGTCGTCGCCCGTCGTATCGTCGTTCGGCAGGTATTCGGCAGCAATCTCGCCGCTGTGCCCCGGCCAGAGGTAGCGGAACTCCGAGAGGAGTTCCAGGCCGCGCTGGGACATGTAGCGCGGCGTGAGCGTGGCGTCGTAGTTCGGCGCGAGGTTGAGGTAGTAGGGAATCTGGAACTCCACGCCCCGACTCTCGGAACGCCCGAGCGCCGGCAGCAGGAAGCCGGTGGTGCGCTCGTTGGTCACCGGGTAGGCGATCCAGGGCGTGTAGAGAATGGGTACGCCCATGAACACCAGGCGTGCGTTGCGCGCGGTGGCGATGCCGGTGTCGCGATTGATGTCGATCCGGCCGGCGCGCAGCAGCCAGTCCTCGTCACCGGTGGCGCAGGTGGTGTAGCTCACATCGCGCAGATGCAGCTGCCGGTCGCGCTCGATCTCGATCGTGCCGGCGCTGCCGCGCGCCGGTACGGTGAGCACATGGTACTGCGCGCCGTCGATGCGCAGCCGGCCTGCCTGCGCGTCGAAGGTGGCGTCACGGCCGTCGACCGCGGTGACCGGGTCGCGGTAGCGCAGCCCGTCCTCCAGGTCGAAGCGTCCCGTGGCGCGATCGTAGCGCCCGCCGGGTGCGGTGAGCACGGCCTCGCCGCGGCGGATGCTGACATCGTTCTCGAACAGCGCACCGCTGTCGAGATCGACTTCGGCGCGTCCGGTGAAAATCTCGATGCGCTGGTCGAGCGGGTCTCCGGCCGGCAGGTCCGGAACCTCCGGCAGCGCATCGACCGGGCAGCCGAGCAGCAGCCGGCCGGCCGGTGCGGCAGGTTCCGCAGCCATGGCGATCGAGGCACAGCAGATCAATCCGGGCAGGATGCGGTACAAGGTGAGGACCAGCCAGCGCAGGGCGATGCGGGATTATAGGCGGTGGCGCTGCGGCTGTTGGGACAGTCCCGGTGGACTGGCACAATGAACCCATGAGAGCCATGATCCTGGCCGCGGGGCGCGGCGAGCGCATGCGACCGCTCACGGACGCGCTGCCCAAGCCGCTGCTGCCGGCACGCGGGCGTGCCCTGATCGACCATCACCTCATCGCGCTTGCGCGGGGGGGTGTCACCGATGTCGTCATCAACCTGGGCTGGCTCGGCGAGAGCATCCGATCCCACGTGGGCGACGGCGCCCGCTATGGATTGCGCGTGGCCTGGAGCGAGGAGGGCTACCCGGCGCTCGAAACGGGCGGCGGGATCCACCGCGCGCTGCCGCTGCTCGGCCCGGAACCTTTCTGGCTGGTCAATGGCGACGTGTTCTGCGACTACGCTTTCACGCCGCGCGGCCTGGCCGCAGGGGCGCTGGCGCACCTGGTGCTGGTGGCGAACCCGGCGCATCACCCGGCAGGGGACTTTGCGCTCATCGACGGGCAGGTGGCGACGGCAGTCACCCCGCGGCTCACCTATGCCGGCATCGCGGTCCTCGACCCGCGCCTGTTCGAGGGCTGTTCGCCGGGCCGCTTTCCGCTGGCGCCACTGCTGCGCTCAGCGGCGGACCGCGGCGCGGTGACGGGCGAGTGCTTCACCGGCTGCTGGAGCGACGTCGGCACCCCGGAGCGGCTGGCTGCGCTCGCTTGAGGCCGATGTTGGCAGCGGTGCCGGCGGGGGGCAGCCAGCGCCGCGGGACGCTCGCTCCGCACATCCCTGTGCTGCGCTCGCTCGCCTCAGGCGGGCGCTCCGCATCCTGCTCCGCTGGCCTTCCACGCCCGCGGTGCTGGCTACCCCCCGCCGGCACATCCACCAAAGAATGTCCTCGATACAGCGGTTGGCGTTGCTGCCGGGAGGGGCCGCGGCGGGCGTGGGGAGCCCGCGGAGCCGGCTGCGGAGCGCAGCGAAACCCGAGTGAGCGCACGGCAGGGTGCCCGGAGCGAACGCCCCGCCGCGG